>JAHJOQ010000054.1 GCA_018820315.1 Candidatus Zixiibacteriota bacterium
GAAAGCCTAAAAATTGTTACTACATTGCACGCGACCGGATAGCCACGGTCGTGTGCTTTTTTATCCCCAGCCACACCTAACCCAACATTCAAACGACCGTTCGGCAACAGCCCCTCGGCTCGACAGAATCACACATTGACTCCAGACATATTATTGTTGATCGACTAAGAGGATTCTCGCTGATTCCGATGTAGAAAGTATGAACAGTTGGCTCCGCAGATTGTATCTGGAAACGGACAACTGATAGGTGACTATGAGTAAAGGAAGAACAGAGCTTAAAGTCGGAATAGCCGTCTTCATGGCGATTGTGATATTCTTTGGAGGCATCATCTGGTTCAAGGGCTACAGCTTTCGCCAGAGATTCCAGACTATCCAGCTCAGCTTTAACGACGTAGGTGCACTCGGTGCGGGTGATCCCCTCGCCGTATCCGGCGTCAATATGGGCAAAGTCAAGGCGATCGAACTCGCATCGGGGAGAGTTGTTGTTAGCTGTCTCATCGACGAATCCGTATTTCTCGGCGAGGATGCCACTTTTTCTGTCAAGAATATCGGCCTCATGGGGGAGCGATTTGTCGCTGTCTCGGCAGGCACTTCGTCGGTACCTCTCGATCTGACCAGGATTCACGAGGGGCGGTACGATACCGGTATACCGGAAGTTATGGGAATGATGGGTGATATGGTATCTGAAGTCAGAGAGCTTGTCAGAGTGATCGGCGCTACCGTAGCATCTCCCGGGACGCTCAATGAGTTTCAGCAGACGGTTACAGGGCTGCACGATCTGACAGTGAGTTTGAATCAGCTCGTCGATAATTCGAAAGAGGATTATCAGCGGACTCTCGCGGCGGCAGAGAGAGCATCAAGAAGTCTCGATGATTTTATCAGCAGCAACAAGCCGAAGGCTGACAGTGCAATGACGAATTTCGCAGCCGCATCCGAGAAACTCGACAAACTGGCGGATAATCTCGATACACTCTCCACAAGCTTGCAGACGTTTGTTGATAAGCTAAACTCTGACGAGGGTTCGCTCGGGCTGCTGGCCTCCGACATGACTCTCTATCAGGACGTCAAGAGAGCAATCCGAGAGGTGGACAAGCTCGTTGGGGATATACGGGCTAATCCTAAGAAGTATTTGAAGATGGAGTTCAAACTGTTCTGATGAACAAGATCAAATTCGCATTCGGAATACACAACCATCAGCCGGTCGGGAATTTCCAGTCGGTCTTCCAGGATGCATTCGATAAATCATATTACCCATTTCTGCAACTGCTGGAGCAATATTCGAAAATACGCGTCTCAATTCACTTTTCCGGGATTCTTCTGAAGTGGATTGAAGACAACAGGCCGGAAGGCATCGACCTTCTGAAAAAGCTGGTAGGCACACGCCAACTCGAAATCATGACCGGCGGGTTTTACGAACCGATTCTGCCGGTCATTCCGGATCGTGACAAGATTGGACAGATAAGGAAGCTAACCCGGTATGTACAGAGGGTAATAGGCGATATCCCCGCCGGAATGTGGTTGGCTGAGAGAGTCTGGGAGCCACACCTGCCGAAAATCCTGAAAACTGCCGGAGTCAAATACACCGTCCTCGACGACGCACATTTCAGATACTCCGGTCTGACGGATGACCAACTGCACGGCTATTACATCACCGAGGAGGAAGGCGCAACGGTCGCTCTCTTCCCTATCTCTCGCTATCTGCGTTACACGATTCCCTTCAGACCAATCGAGGAAACCATCGATCACCTTCATGCACTTTCCGGGAGAGACGGCGATCCTGTCGCCATCTATGCCGATGACGGGGAAAAATTCGGCGTCTGGCCCGGAACATACAAGAGCTGCTACACGGAAAAATGGATCGAGCGGTTCTTCGCCGCACTCTCGGATAGCTCCGACTGGATCGAGATGCTGCATTTCCGTGAAATACTAGACAATACGCCTCCGCTTGGAAGAGTCTATCTGCCAACAGCAAGCTATACAGAGATGAACGAATGGGCTCTTCCGGCGCAGGCAATCATTAAATACGATGAGTTCGCCGACAAGCTGAAGAAAGCAAATCTCAGTGAAGAATATGGTGTGTTCGTCAGAGGTGGCTTCTGGAGGAACTTCCTCGCGAAGTACCCTGAAACGAATAACATGCACAAGAAGATGTTGCGCGTTTCGCAGAAGATCGCAGACTTGAGATCTCAGACTAAGGAACCCACGCAGGAAATCAATGAGGCGGAGGATCTTCTGTGGCGAGGTCAGTGTAACTGTCCGTATTGGCATGGAGTCTTTGGAGGCATGTATCTCCAACACATCCGGGCTGCTGTATATCAGAATCTGATTATGGCCGAGAAGAAGATTGACTCTGTGACTCGCAAACGTCCCCACTGGACACAGTCATCAACGTACGATTTTGACAGCGATGGCATGGACGAGCTGGTAGTCGACTCGTCAGGCCTCAATTTCTATTTCAAGCCATCATCGGGTGCAACGCTCTTCGAACTCGATTACAAACCTGCCAATGTTAACGTGATCGACACCGTTACAAGACAGCAGGAAGGGTACCACCACAAAATCAAAACCGCTCAGACGAACAACGCCAAAGGCGAGACAGCTTCAATTCACGATATGATCAGTTCCAAAGAAGAGGGCCTCGATAAACTCCTCTCCTACGATTGGTACAGGCGCGGCTGCTTCATTGATCACTTTTTCGGAAGCAGTTTCGATCCGGAAAGCTTCTGGACGGCAAGTTATCCCGAAGAGGGCGATTTCGTCAACCAACTGTACTCATTCGAACACAGCGTAGTCAGCAGCGATTCGGTCGTCACGTTTCGACGCGACGGCAAAGTGTGGGTGGATGGCAGACATGCTCCTGTAACGATAGAGAAAGAATTCGTAATCCTCTCCGAAAGACCGGAGGTGAAAGTCAGCTACCATCTGGTTAATCGAGACAATTCCGCCGCAAGCCTCAATTTCGGCATAGAATTCAATTTCGGGTTCCCGAACCTGACATCGCACAATGTGAGCTACACACTGGATGGAAAGATTCCAGCTAAGTTTAAGCGAACGGACAAAACATCCTCAGTAGATGGCATCTCTCAGTTTGGACTGCACAATGGCGACGACAATTTCAAGCTCGACATCTTCATCCAAAAGAAGGCCACACTCTGGCGGATGCCGATATATTCGGTGTCTCTCTCCGAGGAGGGTTTCGAGAAGGTGCAGCAAAGCATCTGCATGCTGCCGTCATGGCAGCTGCGACTTGAGCCTGACGAGTGCTGGGAGCTTGAGATGATAGTCAAATTCAAAGAGCTCGACCCGAAAGATGCTGCGAGAGTCGCAACGGTCTCACTTGCAAGGGCTTAGTCGCAGAGTCCGTCGATTTTTCCTCTCAACTTACTTGAGCTTCACTAGTTGAAGCCACCCTTCCAATTGCGAGAGACTTCTAATTGCGCGGAACCCCAGCAGACAGCCACGGTTATAGCGTTTACTTCAGAGGAATGTAGCGAGTTGTAACGGTGAATGGGGAGGAATCATTGAGTATGCCTAAGATTGCATTCAAAGAACCGGCCAGTTTGGAATTGGAGCCGGGTAACTACTGGTGGTGTCAGTGCGGGCTATCCGCAAATCAGCCTTTCTGCGATGGATCGCATAAAACTACGGACATTCTGCCGTTGCAGTTTGAAATCAGCGAGAAGAAGAGGGTCTATTTGTGCCAATGTAAACAGACCGGCAACAAGCCATTCTGTGACGGCACACACAAATCCTTATGATTACTGAATGGCGAGCGACCCAGGTCGCTCGATTACCGGAACACAAATTAATCACCAAATTCGGAGGAATTCCACATGCTAATAAAGAGACTCGTCACAGGAATCGTGCTGATGCTCTTTGCGGCTGGACCCGTCCTGGCGATGGATACGTACGTGATAGACAAGGCGCACTCCTCAGTCGGCTTTTCGGTCAAACATCTCGTGATATCTAAAGTAAAAGGTACATTGGATGATGTTTCGGCAACCGTTACGTACGATGAGAAAGATATTACGAAGTCGTCGGTGAACGTCGTAATTCAGTCTTCAAGCATTGACACAGACAACGAGAGGCGAGATAATCATCTTCGCAGCGCTGATTTCTTGGACATCGAAACATACCCGGAGATCACATTCAAGAGCAAGAAGATCGAGAAAGCTAACGAAGGATATGTGGCAATCGGCGATTTCACGATGCACGGCGTTACCAAAGAGATCGCCCTTCCATTCACCATAACAGGGACGATCATTGATCCGAGTGGAAACACAAAGATGGGCGTCGAATCTCTGATCACCGTCAAGAGAAGCGACTATGGTTTGACATGGAACCAGCCGCTTGAGGCCGGTGGTGTTCTTGTGAGCGATGAGGTCGATATAGAACTTTACCTTGAACTTGGAAAGCAGCAGTAGTGTTTCAGTAGCTGCAACACTGCGACGCAAGTCGTGCCAGAAGAGGCGGTCTAAGGAGAGTTCTCCCGGCCGCCTTTTATAATCAACCAATTGCATATATCTTGACACCGTGTTATATTGCTATTTATGCTGATTGAACTGTTGCGAGAAGATTTGTTCCCGTTAAGCGGAATGCTGCTCCTTGTCTGGGCGTATTTTCTGGCATATCGTGATCCGCTAAAACAGTCGAGTAGGATATACATCTGGATGAACATATTTGGTGCAGGGATACTTGCAGCTTTCGCTATCTACCGTGCTGAGCCGATGTTCTTTGTGATCGAGTTTTTCTGGATGATAATCAGCATACTCTCGCTGATCAGAATTATGAGAAGGCGCAGTTAGATCTGCAGCAGTGGTGAATAGGTAAAGTCGGGCAGGAGTGCCCTCACTCCTGCCAATGTCACTGGAGCTATACGTCTTGGAAATACGTTCCTTAATGCCACCGGCAAGATAGCAGGTGATTCGAAAAGTCTTGGAGTTCGGATCGCCGCGTCAACGGGAAGTCTTCACATCCATCAGCCTCACTTCTGTCGAAGGACTATTTGCGATGATCATAAACTGCAGACTGACCTCTGCGCCATTCAGAGTCTGTCCCGGAACAAGCGGAACCATGTCCGCTTTGGTCCAGTAGCCGTCGCCATTTGCATCCCAGCGTCCCCACGGCTCACCAGCCTCAAGCGTCCAATCACCGTCGAGATCATCCCAACCGGTGATTACACCCTCGATCGGACCATCGAGGTCGTATGTCATCGTGAAGTCGCCGTTGGCGTTGGCATCAAAACCGATACCGTCCAACGGGACTATCAGAGTCGGATTGTGGCATGTGTCGACAAATACTATTGGATTGGTCAGCTGATGCCCCGGCCAGTCGACTGTTCCGGTTATCACTGTCGGTTCACCCGGTATGCACGGGGGCGGACCTCCCGCGAAAATGTAGTTAATCAAGTAAACAGCATCATCGATATCCACACTTTCGAGACAGTCGGGATTGCCATGCGGACTCGGCCCACCTGAGAATATGTAGTCGAGCAGATACACTACGTCGTCAATATCATGCGCACCACTGCAATCAG
This sequence comes from Candidatus Zixiibacteriota bacterium, assembly GCA_018820315.1. Lineage (NCBI taxonomy): Bacteria > Pseudomonadati > Candidatus Zixiibacteriota > Candidatus Zixiibacteriota bacterium. Next base: position 5,537 of record JAHJOQ010000054.1, read on the forward strand.
CATCATTGCAGGGGTCTTCATATACGGTTATGCAGATCGGATGATTCGCATCGCTGCCATATTTATCGAGGAAGTACGGACCATCGCATCCCAACTCATTCCATTCCCACGGCAGCATTGAATCGATACATATCTGTCCCTCACCCTCTCCGACATCGACAAAGACACTGAACATCCATGTTTCGTCAAACGGCCCGAAGCCGGTCAACCAGGAAGCGCCCATCAGCAAATAATCGGGAGAGACACCGTCCATTTGAGATGCGTCACAAATCAGTCCGCCCAGGTCGAACCAGTCTGTGGCTGGATTCTTCTCGAATCCAACATACGAATACGACGCGTCCCCGCTGAGAGTGAACTCGAATCCCTGGGACAATCCCATGAAGCCCCCCTCACAAGAGTTCTGCCAGTAGAACCTAATTTCGAAATTCGAAGACCCCGCTGGAATCGAATCGACTCCAACTCTTATGTAATCGTCGTATTGTGCCGAAGATGCGCCCGCGAGCAACATCAGCAAAAAAGCAATCGCGAGAAATGCTTTGCGCGTCATCACCGCCTCCCTATTTCTTGTTCCTCCCGGATATGTGTTCCCTGCGCCGAGGACCACGGAGTCACGCACCGACCGGACTAACGGCACCGCGCCCCAATATGAACGGTCAACCGGCTTCATTCGTTGATAATCTGAGATGTGATACTCCGATAAAGGATACAGAATCTAAAGGGGATTGTCAAGCCCATTTTGGGGCTTTCCTGAGGAACATTGACATGTGATGCCAGTACTATCTGTCAGGCAGTCGGTTGCATTCACGAGGCAGCCCGGCTGTCAGAATCTTGTTGTGTAATGGATCGATTGACTTATATTCTTTAACTTCGGATAGTGTAGCGACATTAGCAGGAGGAATCGCATTTGAACCAGCCGACAGGTGAAACCGTCAGTCGCGACAGGCTGAACATGATAATAGGCATAGTCACAGCGTTTGTAGCGTTCGGCGTATATCTCAAGACTGTTGCCCCATCCATTTCTTTCTGGGACTGTGGTGAGTTTGTCGCAACATCGATCTGCTTCGGAATCCCGCACCCACCCGGTTCAGCGGTATTCATCCTGTTCGGTCGAATCTTCTCGCTTATTCCGTTTGCCGACGACCTCGCATACAGGGTAAATCTGATTTCAGCGCTATCATCTGCTGGAGCGGTGCTTGTCGGATATCTTATCGTCACCAGGATCATTACTCGCTGGCAGAGACCGGGCGCAGATTTCTGGCAGAGATTAGCTGTCTACGGCGGCGGCATAATCGGCGCGCTCTGCATGGGATTCAATCGCACATTCTGGACCAATGCTGTCGAAGCTGAAGTCTATGGATTAACGACGCTTGTCTCGATGTTGATCATCTACCTGCTGGTTGTGTGGTCTGAGAAGCATGAATCCACCAGCTCGGACAAACTCCTCGTGCTCGCGAGCTACCTCGCTATCCTTGGTATCGGAATTCACATGAGTGCCTTTCTCGTGATGCCGGCGGGATTCATATTCATCGCGCTCGTCGATCGAAGACTCCGCGTAGACATCCGATACTGGATATCCGTGTTAGCCATCTCCTGCATCATGACGAGCCTGAACTGGTTCCTGATAGGCACAGGTTTGTGGCTGGTGATTTCAATCATAGCGTTCCTCAGCAAATATAGAAGCCGGCTCTGGGCACTATCGGCTGCACTCGCCTTTGCAGCGCTACTCGGATTCTCAGTGCAGACATATATCCCGGTACTCTCATCGCATGATCCCGGTCTCGACATGAACAATCCGGACAATTGGAAGCAATTCACCGGCTTTGTGGAGAGGGATCAGTATGGTCAGGAGAATATGTTCCTGCGCATGCTGCACCGCCGGGGCGAGCTATCGAACCAGTTCGGAGACTTCCCTCACATGGGATTCTGGGGGTACTTCAAGGAGCAGTATTCGCAGCCGGGAATCCTGTACACACTGCTGCTTCTAATCGGACTGTTCGGAATTTACTACGTGCTCAAGAAAGACATGCGAGTCGGGGTATTCATGCTCTTGCTTGTACTTGCGGGCACGGTCGGGTTGACTCTGTACATGAATTTTGCCGACGGCACGCAGATCCAGCCGGGCACGATGCTCGACCGGCTCGAAGTCCGGGATCGTGACTATTTCTGGACGCCCGGATTCGCGATGTTTGGACTCTGCATCGGTCTCGGATTCGCAGCCCTCTACACTGGTGTTCGAGACAAGCTCGCTTCGATGAAGATGGGTGACGGCGCGGTTCAGTCAGCGAGCAGTGTAATGTCAGTCCTTATTCTGCTGCCGGGGCTGGCCATCGCGCACAATTATCGAGCGTGCGACCGCACATACGACACTATGCCGTATGATTACGCTTACAATTCATTGAATTCCTGCGCGAAGAACTCAGTTCTCTTCACGGCAGGTGATAACGATACGTTCCCGCTCTGGGCGCTTCAGTATGGTCTCGGAATACGCCGCGATGTACACATTGTGAATCTATCGCTGCTTGATGTAGACTGGTACGCGCTGCAGATGAAAACCGACCTGGAAGCGCTCGATACTCTGATTACACTCGATACAGCGCAAATAGAGACTGTGGAGACGACTTATCGAGGCAATACATTCCCGCTTCCGAGAGAGTCATTCTACGATCCGATACGTAAAGAGACTCGAAAGCTGGTTCCATTTCAGGACGAAACAGGCAGAGTAATCCGTACGGCAATACAGCTAATCGAGCACATCATTCTGAACAATCAGTGGCGGCATGAGATCTATTTTGCGAATCTGCCACCTTCGGAAACAGCATTTAATCTCAGAGAGAAGTGCGAGAGAGTAGGACTCGTTTACAGGATCACCAAGGAATCCCTGAACGGTGCTGTCAACGTTGAAGAGACCGAAAGACTGATCAGAGAAGTCTATCAATTCAGGAATCTCGACAATCCGACATACTACAGGGATGAGACTGGAACGGGTATGGTTCTGTCGGCAGCCCAGAAATACCTCGACTGCTACAATGGACTTCTCGCTGAAGGAGACTCGACCCGGGCACTGGACATCTTTCTGAGGATGGAGAAGTCTTTCCCCGAGTTCTGGGAGCATGTGATGCTGAGGCCGACAGTCGACTCGCTCTTCGGGCTTGAAGGAAAGACCCCAGAAGAATACTATGACGATTATCTCGAGTTTGTGAATCAGCTCCTGAAATATGCGCCAAACAGCTATTTCTATTATCAATACAAAGGCATAATCTTGCAGGCAATGGAGCGCCACGAAGAGGCGATCCGAAATTTCGAGATCGCCTATGAAATCATGCCGGTTTCATCACTGACTTACCGTTCACTTATGTCGGCATATATATCGCAGGGCAGGTTCGCGGAGGCGGTGAAGATTTCCAGAGAGTTCTCGTTCCTCAATCCCCTTGACGAATCGGCGAAAAGAATTCTTAACGCCTACGGCAATATGCAATCGACAGGAGGGCCATAGGCTGTTCGCCGATTAACAGCGCAATTGCTCAATTGTCAGCCTGGAACGCATGGGGCGAAATGTACGACCCATTCACCCGGTACTTGCCTTCGCTCCGCGACATCATCTTCTCCATAATGAACTCGCGGCGTATCGTGCAGAAATCGGAATGAAAGCGCATTATAATCTCGTTGACTTCCTTCTCGTCGTACACGCGATTCAGTTCGAAATTCTTCAGCAGAACCTCCAGCACCGCAACGCGCTTCTTCCGTTGTGCCGGGATCGATTTCAATGTTCCATCGCTGTTGAAAAACTGCCCGACGAACCTATCGGGATATCTCTTTCTTTGATTCGAGTGTTTTTCCAGCCAATCCAGTAACTGCGTCCGACTGACACGCCAGTCTTTGCCAAGCTTGTACCCCGGAATTGTCCCTGCCTGCAACTTGCGCAGAATCACCTGCGGGTTCATTTTCAGGATATCCGCGACCTCTTTTGCGGTCAACAGATCAAAATCAGTCATTTCGTCACCCATATCACACCTCACAAAGGTATTCTATGCTATTATACAGTACTATTCGGCATTGTCAAGGATATATTTAGCAATTGTACGCTTTTGGACTATTTGAGGGTAAGTAGGTTTATCGACTGGACAAGTCGATAGGGATAATATATAATACTATGACAGGAGTAATTGAAATGAATTCCGATCATCTTGAAAAAGAGCTTGAGTGGTTTGAAGCTAATAAAGAAGAACTATTCAAGAAGTATAAAGGTAAATGGGCTGTCATTCATCATCAACAGCTTATAGGGATTTACGATTCCTTTACTGAGGGAGCCGTAAAAGGATCAGATAAGGCCAACTCAGACCGAATCCTTGTAAAGCACGTCGTTCAAGAAGATGATATTGAAGAGCCCTCAATAAATCTGACTCTGGGCTTATTCCATGAATCGCGCCCTTCGGAACCATTGTAAGAAACAGCTATCACCGAAAGAGCTTGCGGCATTAGGACCCACTCTCGAAGTCGAGATAACAATTGCCGCGGCACATCTCAAGTTTCACAGTGATCGTCTCAAATATAGGACGCTCGCGCTGATTGATACTGGTGCTGACGGTTGTTGTATTGATCCATGCGTTGCGTCTGTGTTGAACCTCATATCGCTCGGAAAGTTCCCGGCTGGCGGTACTGGGGGCGGATACATGGCTGATAAGTACCTTGTCAATTTTCATTTTGTAGGTAGTGACATTGGCGTTGGTAACTTGTCCGTCATGGAAGCCAATCTTGAGAAACGCCCATTCAAGATGCTTATAGGTCGCGATATTCTATCAAATGCCATATTCGTTTATAATGGGATAAATGGTATTTTGGAGATTAGAATAGTTCCACCTGGGATGCAATCGCCAAAGAAGCCCGTGAACCATCCCGTAAAACCGCCTATGCCGAGTTCACAGAATCGCGCAGCTCGCAGACAAGCTGAAAAGAAGAAGGGCAAAAAGAAAAGATGATCTAAATAGCCAGATTCGTTTGCCCCGTTTCCCCTTTCATTCCGATCCGTGTAGGCGTGTGGAATTCCCGCTTATCTTCGAGCACGTCTGCGGACTGTAACCACAAAGCAGCGAGCGATGCCCCCTACTTACACCCCTCGCAGGGTGGTGAGCCGCCGGAGAATATGTAGGCGATGATGTATACGACATCATCGATGTCGATACCACCGCTGCAGTCGGCGTCCGCAGCCTCGACAGGATCGGGAGCAGATCCGCCCGAGAAGATATACTCTATCAGATAAACGACATCGTCGATGTCGACAGTCTGCTGACCATCCGCGTCACCGCAGACATAGGAGACAAGTGAAGTCATTGCTACGTTGTCGAAGCAGACTTCGGCTCCCGCAACGGAGAGATGGATGTACCCTTCGTGCGGAAACCCCTTGAGACGATCGTCATCGAAGATAAAATCGACTTTCTCATCTCTTGCGGTCTCGAGATGGTCACCGATCAACGTGATGGAGAGTTCATGCCACTGCAGATCGGTGCCGTTCCATTCGCTCTCGGGCACTTCTTTGCAAGTATCGTATATTGTCTGCTGATTGTATATGACATAGAGACAGATTTCGCACGTGCTTCGTGTGTATTCGAGGTATACGCCATGATCCGAGTATTCGCTGTACATAGCGATACTTCGATGGTTGTAGTCGATCGCCTGACCGAAGAAGGTCCCGGCGGTAAGTCTCATTCCCTCAGCCCAGCTTAGCGAACTCACGGTTCGCGTTGTTGCGCCGCCCCCTCAACTGGAGCATTCAACGGCGCAGAATTCCCCGTCGGATACCGTCCACTCTCCGAGAACCAGTATCCAATTCTCAGGCGTACCACCTTCGAAATCGTCCAGGAAGACCACATCGTCGGCAAAAGCTGCTGAATTGATGGAAAATTGCAGGAAAAGAATCAGAAGTACACACAGTCGCGAGCGTGAGACTCTCGTCATTTGATCCCTCCGATACGTCGCGTTGGCAGAAGCAAGTTGTAATTACAATCAAATATATCCCTATTTCTGGATTCCGCAACTTGTTTCTGCACTAAACCCTCAGTGAGACTGAGATTTGCCATAAAAGCACATTGACAAATTGGAGAATGCGCATATTTTAAGTTTGAGCATATCATCTATATTCTTACCTGATTCTTACCTGGAGGGTAAATGTCACGCATTGGCTACTGTGCAGTTGTGCTCTGCGCGCTGCTAACGACTACTTCTTTTGCATCTGACGAGTATTTCCAGGGCAAACTGATCAAACAGGCTGACTGGAAGGGCCAGGCCGTCGAGTATGTCGACAAGGACATACTGATTGCACTCAACAAAGGCTTCACGCAATCTGATCTCATCAACGAGTTAGCCAGATTCGATGTTCGAATAAGCCGCGATGCCGACAGATTCGGATTCATCCAGCTTGAAGCCACCAGCGATGCTCCACTCTTTGATCTAACGGATCGAATAGCAGAACTTGAATCTGTGCGCTTCGCTGAGCCAAACCTGGTCTACAGAACGAGTATCATTCCAAATGACCCAAGGTTTCCAGCCCAGTGGCACTACAACAACACCGGTCAGGATCCCCCCGGTGGCACACCGGATGCGGACATAGATTGTCCGGAAGGCTGGAACTTCACGACAGGTGACGAGCAGATCATAGTCGGTGTCCTCGACACCGGCATCCCGATGCAGAATGGATCGCTCAGCCATCCCGACCTCGACGATCCTTCTCGCTTCATACTCGGCCTGAACACTTTCACCGGCCAGAATGATCCTATCGATGGCAATGGTCATGGAACGCATGTTTCCGGTACTATCGGGGCGGAGTCGAACAATGGCATAGGTGTAGCGGGTGTGACCTGGAACTGCAAGGTCATGGCTATCAAAGTCTTCAACGATCAGGGATCAGGTACCACGGCTACGTTTCGAGATGGCGTCATTTATGCCGTCGATAACGGCTGCAAAGTTCTCAACTACTCCGGCGGAGGTTCTGCGCACTCCTATTCCGAGCATGGTGTTGCGTACGCAGACAGCCATGGAGTCATCCTTTGTGCGGCTGCCGGAAACAGCTATCACAACTCGGTCTCCTATCCGGCTGCGTACTCACTTCAATATGATAATGTTATATGCGTGTCATCGGTGGACCATAACAATGAGTCATCCTCCTTCTCGAGCGTCGGTCCGGAAGTGACGGTATCTGCGCCCGGCGGTCACGGAAGCCCGTTCGATGAAAATGACATCTACTCCACTTTTCCGAATTATGACTGTTATCTTTCGCAAGCATATGACCTTCCGCTGAACTACAGCCCACTCGCCGGGACTTCGATGGCCTGCCCGCATGTTGCAGGCATGGCTGCGCTCATAGCATCGGTCGATCCAACCCTGTCCCCATTTACAATAAGAGATGTCATAGCGAATTCTTCCGAGGATTTCGGCACTCCGGGCTGGGACGAGGAATATGGATATGGCAGGATCAACATCTACAATGCGCTGCTGGAGCTTGGCGAGATCAATATCGGTCACAATCCTCTAACTGATACCAAGAATTTCGTCACAGATTATCTAGTGGATTGTTCGATCTTCTCAGTTGCAGACCTTGTTCTTGACTCCCTTCTGCTCTACTACAATGCGGGCAGCGGCTGGAACACTTATACACTGCAGTTGGGAAGAGACGTCAGCAATGCTCATGGGTACATTCCGGTGCAGTCACCCGGAACATACATCGATTACTATCTCTTCGCGAAGAATGTCGATGGCGCGAGAGACTTGACTCCAGTTTACACCTTTAAGGTCATCGACTATCAGATAATCCTGGACCCATTGGAATCAGAGCAGTGGGCAGCGTCTGAGACCGAAGTCTGGTACACCTTCACTGTCACGAATGACGGCGTGCTGACCGACAGTTACAATCTGAGCGTGTCAAACAACGAGTGGAACACCACAATCTGGGATTCATCAGGTACTGCTCAGGTCAGCTCGTCAGGAACTCTCTTCCCCGACGCGAGTTGGACTTTCAAAGTGAAAGTGGACATACCTGCGACTGTTTACGCGGAATTGGATTCTGTGGCGGTCCGAGTTGAATCGGCTGGTGATCCATCAATTCTCGAGTCCGCCACTTGCAAGACCATATCCCTGGGCGCACCACTTAGCCTGCCATTTTCAGATGAATTCGTCACAACCGTCCTTGATATAACAAAATGGGTCATCACTCCGGGAGTTGATGTCAGTGATCTCGGTTTGTCTGAACCCTCAGTGCCATACGCATTGCATTTCGACGGTGACCCGGTCGGGGCGGATACGATTGTATCGCAAGTAATCCTGCTGGCGGAAGAGCCCGCTGTGAATCTGATCTACTACTATCAGCAGACGGGGGGCGGTGAGTCACCAGATTATGATAATGATCTGTTCGTCGAATTCTATAGTGGTGCCGGTGAATGGGTGCTGTTGAAAGAGCACGATGGTGCGGATCCAGACATGTACGTATTCGAAGAAGTAAGTGTGCCCCTGCCGGCTGAGGCACACCATGATCAGTTCCGTGTGCGGTTCAGGAACACCGCATCTATCGGGGAACGTGACGACTGGTTTGTCGATGACATATCAATTGGCTACTCACCGCAGATATCGGTGAGTACGTCTGGTTCTCTGGATGCCAATCTGCTGCCCGACGAAACGGCTGAAGTGTTTCTCTACGTTTCCTGCGCAGGAGTCGGGAATCTTCACTATGAAGTATCTCTGGAACCGGATTTCTCCTACTCCGGTCTCTTTGGCACTCTACTTGAACAGGGCAGAGTGGAACCCGCCTCTCGCAGCTATCCGGACGAGTACTTTTCTTTCAGCGGCTGGAAAGGAATGGATGATCCTCGAGTCGGCTACGACGTATTGTTCAACGCCGGCGGGCCTGACGATTACGGTTACGTCTGGATAGACTCCGATGAACCGGGAGGGCCTGTGTTTGACTGGATCGATATTTCGGTCAGCGGAACTTCCGTCACCGGTCTCACCGATGACAGCTACGCAGGACCGTTTTCGATCGGATTTGCATTCGACTACTACGGCGAGACCTATACCGAATTCTATATCTCATCCAATGGATTCATCGGATTCGGTCCTCCAGACAATTACGAATCCCTCAACAACGAGCCGATGCCGCATTGGGATGTGCCGAACAATATAATTGCGCTGCTTTGGGATGATCTGAACTTGCAGGATGCGGACAATCCTGGCGCCGAAATCCTCTATCAGAGCACCGGCAGCCAATTGATTGTGCAATATGTGAACGTTCCTGAGTACGGGGCGGAAACCGGCGATGCCTTCAATGGTGAGGTCATTCTCAAAAGTGATGGCTCAGTCAGACTGCAATATCTCGACTTTGGAACCGGCTTTGACAAAGACAACTGTACTGTGGGGATGGAAAGAGTCGATGGTCTGGATGGACTCGAGATTGTCTTCTCCGGTTCTTACCTGCACGATGCTCTCTGTGTGGTGGTCACGACTCAGGATGTTAGCTGGCTTACGATCGAACCCCAATCCGGAATAGTCCCGGTTGGATCGACCGACACACTGACAGCAACATTCAATTCTACGGGCATGGCCGCCGGATCGTACGGAGCGATTCTAAGCATCCTCAGCAATGACCCCGATCCGTCAGATAACCCATGGATGTCGTTGGCGACACTCACTGTTCAGCGCGACTACATAGTCGGTGATGCCGATGGCGATTCAAACCTGGACGTCGATGATGCGATATATCTCGTGCAATTCATATTCGCGAGTGGTGGTCCTCCCAATCCGATGGATTCGGGAGATGCTGACTGCAATGGTGCAGTGGACATAGACGATGTAGTCTTTCTGATAAGTTACATCTTCAGTGGTGGTCCCTCGCCCTGTATTGAAGACAAGTAGGACGATAAGAAAGGTCCGACAACATGACTCACACGCGAAGGGGAATTCGATGCCGTATCCCTTTGGTTATCTGCTTATTCGTCGCGGCCATCTGCTGCTCCATTACTGCTAATACGGATAATGGAACGCCGGTTGGCTCCATGTGGGCGGTGCCTGACAGCGATGACGTGCAATTCGGTCAGATGATTGCGAAGCTGAAGACCCTTCAGTTGGATAGCTCCAGGGAAATTGTCACATACTCTGGTTCAACGCTGTGGAGTTTCACAATGGCTGTCGCAGCGGACGATACAATCCTCTACGCGCTCAATAGAAGCGGACTGGAAGTTTTCAGCGTTTCGGATCCGACAAGCCCGATTAAGGTTGATCAGATATGGCTGGAATCCGGCACTCCATACAATCTCATGTGTCTCGAAGGCAACCTTCTCTGCCTCGGACGATATGACCGGCTGTATCTGTTCGATGTATCGGACCCGGTCAATCTACAAGAGCTCAGTGAGATTGTCCTATCAGGCAATATCATGGACATGGAGATCAGAGATGACAGACTGTATGCTGGAATCGGAAGATACAGTGGAGAGACAGACGATTCTCCGGCACTTTACATACTCGATATAGCCAATCCCGCCGACCCGAGCATCATCGGCAAGTATGAGTCGACACACTACTACAAAGACTGCCGCAGATTCGAGTTGGTGGGCGATTACATATATGGCCTGAACCACTGGTCAAACCATCTGGATGTGATTTCGATCGCAGACGAGACCAACCCGATACTTGTATGGTCAACTTATCTGCATATTCCGTGGGATGTGGCATTCCACGGTGGTTTTCTATACGTTCAGGCAGCAGATGATCTGTCCCAGCTCGACAGGATCATGGTATATGATGTCTCCGTGCCGGATTCTCCTGTTGCGCACGATTCCCTTCCATCTCCGTGGTCCCTCGCGCTCGAAACTCACGGCGACCACCTCTATGTGATGCAGGCGTACCCACTCGAGCACGGAGTTAGAGTGTACGAGATTACGAGTCCCGGGCAGCTCGCCTCGATCGATCTCTATGAGAACCGAACATCCTATTACTCTGCAACATTCACTGACTCGCTGCTTTTCCTGCCAGAGGGTAATTATGGATTCGCTATCATAAGTGTCTCGGATCCGGCAAATGCTTCAGCTCTTGCGGAGTATTCTCACGACTGCTTTGGACTCATGGGACTAGATGTGTCTGGAGACTATGCTTACCTGACGAATTACCAGAGTGGCAGTGGAACCAATCTCAACGGACTGTTTGTGGTAGACATCACGGATAAGAGCAATCCAGAGTATGTTTACTCAGATCACGTGTTCAGCAATGCGAATCACACAGTAGCAGATGATTCTCTGCTACTCATGACCAACTGCGGTCGGACGCAGATATACTCTCTCACCAATCATGCACAGCCTGAATTGCTTTCCGCCTTCCCGGAATGGGCAACCAATACCTTTGATGCGGCTGTTCGTGATTCCCTTCTAATCGTTACCGCAGGTGGTAACGGCTTGTTGATCGGCGATATTGCTGATCCGGCCAACCCCGTTCTTGTGGAACGTATGACGTTTGAGGAAATCACTCCCTGTGGCGCCATTCTTGTCGACAACACTGCTTACGTCACTGGCTACAGTAGCTGGCTGATACCTCAACAGTGTCAGCTGTATACCATAGATGTGTCGAGTCCAGCCGAGCCGGTCATTGTTGACATCCTGGAAGCAGGGACTGCCAGTGGGGACAATCCATACGTAGGATTCGAAATGACGCGATGGGGGCACTACATCTATCTGGCAGGCCGGGGGCTTGGTGTTCGTATCATAGATATAGCAGATCGCTATCATCCGGATATCGCTGGTGTCTACTCGCCAGAGCTCGAGGATTTTCAGGATGTGGCGTTTAGAAGAAACTACATGTTCATTGGCGGAATGTACTCTCTCAGCGTTACCGATGTGTCTAACCCCGTCGATCCAGAACTAGTGCAGTTTATACCACTTTCTTCATATGCCTACAGTCTGGATGTCGAGGGTGATTATCTCTATGTCGCGTGCCAACACGGATTCTACGTGTTTGAAATAAGTCTTCCTGACATCGGTTGCGGAGACGCCAACGGAAGCAGTGCTGTCGACATAGACGATGCGGTATGGCTCATCGCCTACATATTCAGTGGTGGGCCTGCTCCGGATCCAATCGAAACCGGTGATGTCGATTGCAGCGGAAGTGTGGATATTGACGACGTTGTGTATCTGATAACATACATATTTGCGGGCGGATTACCGCCTTGCGATGGTTGCTAACCCGCAATCCGGAGAATGCGAGAATGACTACTCAAGCACTCACCATCAGGATTCTCAGCTTTCTGACAGCCCTGTGCCTTGTTCCTGGTATCGTCTTTGCCGAAGGCCCAATGCCCACTGATGATCCTTCACCCTGGGTATATTGGATAAACGCCGACAGCGCTGATATCTCATTCAGTCAGATGACGGCGCGTCTCAAGACTCTGGATGTGTCTGATCCAGAACAGATCCTCAGTTTCTCCGGGACTACTCTCTGGACCGGCACAATTGATATCAAGGTTGTAGATACGATCATGTTTGCCCTGAATGTGAATGGTTTGCAGATATTCGACATCTCAAACATAACAAGTCCGGTACTGATCAGGCAAGTTCATCTCGGACTGGGTGGTTACTACAATTTCATGTTTGTCGATGGAAGCGAATTGTATGTCGGAAGAAACGACCGCGTCCTTATTCTCGATATCTCGAATCCCGTTGATCCTCAGGAATTGAGCGTGATTCATCTCGAGGGCATGGTGCATGAGATTCTGGTTCAGGATAATCGGGCATACTTCGGGATCGTGAGATACTCCAATGAAACTAACACAGACAGTCCGGCGCTTTACATCTGCGATGTTACTGATCCGACCACGCCTTCAATCGTCGGCAAGTATGAATCACCTTTGCCTCACAAGGATGCACGCAGGTTTGTAGTCGTCGGAGATTACATCTACTCGATTAACCACTTTGATCGATTCCTGGAAGTGATTTCCATCGTCGACGAGACGAATCCCATCCGTGTAAACACTTTGAGTCTGTCCTACCTTTACGACATAGCTTTCTACCAGGGGTATCTGTATGTCTATTCTGGAACTGAAATCAAGGTGTATGATATAACCTCGCCAGAATTACCAGTATTGCAGAGCACATATAACGCCGAAGGATCAGGTATTTACTTTGAGATCCACAATGATAAGCTCTATGCCATGAAGTACTACGATCCGGTATTTACAGTGTTCGATCTGTCAACTCCGACAGAACTCGATTCTATCGGCTATCACGTCGCACGCGGACGGTGGTATTCGGCGACCCTGCATGGCGACCACTTGTACATACCGGAAGGCTCGTGGGGGCTGACGATCGCGGATATATCAAACCCGTACGACATCGAGAGAATAGGCGAATTCTCAAATGACTGCTCAACGCTTATGGGAATTGACGCCAAAGGCGATTATGCTTATCTAACCAATTACATGAGTTATTTCTCCGGTGATTCCAGTCAGTCGCGCAATGGCATATACGTCATAGATGCTACTGACAAACAGAATCCTGAATTCGTAAAGTGGGTATATATTGCCGGCAATACCTCCGACGCGTTCATCTATGACAGTCTTCTGATTATCTCACAATGCCCGCGTACCCATATGTTTTCGCTCGCTGACCCACTCAATCCTGCATACATCCAACGATATCCCGTGCAAGACTACATCTATTCGCATTCGAACACGGCGCGTGGGACTGTGATGTATGTCTGCGGCAGCGGCTACGGTTTCGAGCTCGCCAGCATCGCCGACCCATCCAATCCGTATCCCCTGGCGAATGTGAAGGCGCCGTCCGTCGACTCGCGAGCCACTATAACCGCTCTTCTGAGAGGCAACAGGGCGTATGTCGCCGACAGAGTAATGGGCAGCCAGTCAGACGAGTTGCGACTGATGACTGTCGATATCTCCAATCCGTCAGACCCCAGCATCCTGAACGATCTTCTGATTGCGGAATACGACTGGTGGGTTTCCGCAGGCTATCAAATGACTGTAGTTGGCGATTATATGTACTATGCCGGGGGATATCACGGACTCAATATTATTGACCTCAGTAACCCGGATCAGCCGGATGTCATCGACCGTATTATGCCGGATGTAGAATACTTCGGAGAAGTTGTGTTCAAACGGAAATACATTTTCGCCTCCGGCAACAATTCGATCTATGTCTTTGACATCGCTGATCGCGAGAATCCTCAGCTCGTACAGTATGTGCCGCTGACATCATCTGTCGGGAAAATGGATATTGACGGTGACTACCTGCACGTGGCGTGTGCGCATGGGTACTATCTTTTCTTCATAGATCTTCCACCCGTAGACTGCGGCGATTGTGATGCCAGTGGAGCGATCGATATTGATGATGTTGTCTGGCTGATAAGCTATATCTTTTCAGGCGGCTTGCCACCCGATCCACTCAGTGCGGGAGACGTCGATTGCAGCGGAGGCGTGGATATTGATGATGTTGTCTATCTGATTACCTACATCTTCGCAGGCGGTTCGCCGCCATGCGATGGATGCCCGTAGGACCGCGGGACTCATTACCGGATGATAAACAAATCAAAAGGCCGCCTATTGAGGCGGCCTTTGTGTATCAAATCGAAGAGTATTTTCAATCGGGGTGCGGGTACATCGAATCGACTGCAGCAAGCGCCGTCATATTCACGATACCATCGACATCGACCGCGCGATGCAGGACATGCACAGGTTTCCTGATTCCCTGAAGGATCGGGCCGATCGCCTCAGCGTTGCCGAGCTGCATGACCAGCTTGTACGCTGATGTGCCGGCGTCGAGATTCGGGAAGATCAGGCAGTTGGCATCTCCCTTGATCGCCGAGAATGGGAAATCTCTATCGGAGATATATGGCGCGACTGCTGTGTCGGCCTGAATTTCGCCTTCGACAATCAATTCCGGATGCTCGCGCTTGAGAATCTCCGTAGCCTGGACAACTTTCTCCGTCTCCTCGCATCGCACTGAACCGAAGTTCGAGAACGACAGCATGGCAACACGCGGTGTCACGTTGAAGTGTCTTGCTGTCGCCGCGGTCATGAGTGCTATTTCGACAAGTTCATCGGCGGTTGGATTGATATTGACCGTCGTATCGGCAAAGAAGAACGTGCGGTTCTTGATAATCAACACATACACGCCGCAGACAGTCGAATATCCGTTACCGCTCTTAAGAAGTTGCAGAGCGGGCCTTATGACATCCGGATAATGCTGCGAAACTCCCGACACGAGACAGTCGGCATCGCCGTATTCGACCATGAGCGTCCCGAACACGTTCGGATCAGCCACGGCTTTGTACTTGTCGCCGAGGTTGACCCCCCTGCGGCAACGCAGCTCGAAATATCTCTGCGCATATTGCTCGAATTTCGGGCTTTTCCGCGGGTCTATAATCTCGATGCCCTTCACGGAAAGCTCCAGCTCTTTTGCATTCGCCTGGATAACTTCGGGATTACCGATCAGAATCGGGATCGCGATGCCCTCATCCGCAACTCTTCGGGCAGCTTCGATTATCTTTTCATGACCGCCCTCGGTGTAGACAACTCTCTTCGGATTCGACTTCGCACGAGCTATCGTCTGCCTCATGACCTCACGAGTCTTGCCGAGACGGTTCTCGAGCTGCACCTTGTACTGCTCGATGTCGATTGTCCTGCGCGCAACGCCGGTATCCATAGCAGCCTGCGCCACAGCGGCGGATTCCCAGATGAGAATGCGGGGATCGAACGGCTTCGGGATGATATATTCCGGTCCAAACTTGAGTATCTCGCCACCATACGCCTTGGATACCGACTCCGGCACGTGCTCCTTTGCAAGTTGCGCGAGAGCTTGTGTAGCAGCGAGTTTCATTTCCATGTTGATCTTGCGGGCGTGAACATCAAGCGCGCCACGGAATATGAACGGAAATCCGAGAACGTTGTTGACCTGATTCGGATAGTCGGATCGGCCGGTTGCGAAGATAATATCCGGTCGGGCTGCTTTCGCGTCCTCATAGGAGATTTCCGGATCGGGGTTCGCCATCGCAAATATGATCGGCTTGTCAGCCATCGACCTGACCATATCCTGTGTCACCATGTCTTTGACGGCCACGCCTACAAATACGTCAGCACCGGTCATGGCATCTTCAAGAGTTCTTTCATCGGTTTCTAAAGCAAACTGCTCTTTATATTTGTTCATTCCTTCGGTGCGTCCCTTGTAGATCACACCTTTTGAATCGACCATCCTGACATTCTCAGGCTTCACGCCGAGCGCGAGATAGAGATTTGCACACGCAACACCTGCAGCACCAGCGCCGAGGAAAACACATTTGACCTTGTCAATGTCCTTCTTGACAAGTTCAAGGGCATTGACCAGAGCTGCGCCTGAGATGATTGCAGTTCCATGCTGATCGTCATGGAAGACGGGAATATCGAGTTCCTCAATGAGCGTCTCCTCGATTTCGAAGCACTCCGGCGCTTTGATATCTTCGAGGTTGATACCGCCGAATGTCGGCGCAATCATTCTGCAGAAATTGATTATCTCTTTCGGATCCTTGCTGTCGATCTCAATGTCAAACACATCGACATCCGCGAACCGTTTGAACAGAACACCTTTTCCTTCCATTACCGGCTTGCCTGCTTCTGGTCCGATATCACCCAGTCCAAGAACGGCTGTACCGTTCGAAATCACTGCGACCAGGTTGCCCTTAGCAGTATATTCATATACCAGGTCAGGGTTGGCCGCGATCTCAAGACACGGCTGCGCCACTCCCGGTGTATACGCCATCGACAGATCGCGTTGCGTAAGGCACGGTTTCGAAGGGATGACCTCGATCTTGCCCTTCCGCCCGCTAGAATGATAATCTAAGGCATCTTCTTTCTTAATCACCATAAGCTCCAGTCTGATTCGTTTTGACAAGGGTGCAAAAATAGACTTATCGATAGGTTTGTCAAGCTGATTTCGAGAAAAAGGCATGTAACTGGCGGGAATCAGTGCCATCGCGAGGAATGGAGCGATGTGGCGATCTCGATTGCCGCGTTTCGCTGGCAATGACTACACTTTGGGATTTGTCAACAAGCCCTGTACTACTGAGCGCGTTCGGTGATCAGGGTGCGGAGATTAAGGAATTGAGTTGCGTTTTGTATTGTGTCACTTAATATTGCTGCATGATGAAGAATGTATACGCACCATGGAGGGAAGAGTACCTCCTTGCGACCAAGGCGCACGAGGAAAAGGGCTGTCTTTTCTGCAGGGTAATAAAGGAAAAACGAGACAAATACAACCTGATCCTGCATCGTGGCGACAACACTTTCATAATCATGAACCGCTATCCATACACTTCGGGGCACTTGATGATAGTGCCGTACAAGCATGTCGGCAATGTCGAGAAATTGAGAGAGGACATCTACTGCGAGATGATGCTCGAAACTCGACGCGCGGTCGCGATTATCAAGAAAGCGTTTAAGCCACAAGGGATTAACGTAGGGATGAACCTCGGTCGACCATCCGGAGCTGGTGTGCCGGGCCACCTTCATGTCCACATTGTCCCTCGCTGGTCCGGAGACACAAGCTTCATGCCGGTCATCGGCGGCACCCGTGTAGTATCTGTCTCATTGGCAACGACATACAAGATTCTAACGCCTTTGTTCTGAGAGGCCATCTAGTATGAAAATGCCTACAAAAGCGGAGTTGTTGAAACTCCAGCAACGCTACCGCACCGACAAACGCATCGCCGATGCGCTCGGTGGCAATGTAACCGAGCATCTGGTCCAGTATTGGCGACGCAAGAAAGGCATTCCCCGCACATCGCTGCCGAAATTCTCCGAGGCGCAGATTCGCGAACTGTGGGAACGGTTCGGTGATGATTTCCGATGCGGGAGAGAAATCGGACTTTCCAAGGCAGGATTCTATAGCTGGAGGCGGCGATACGGCATCAAAGAGAAGCCCCGTGCACTCAAGCTCGAGCAGTTGGAATTACGATTCGGTTCTGAGCCCAAGATGGGGCGCAACGGTGTTTTTGTCGAGTACTACCGAACTGTCGCCGAGAAAATCCTGGCTCGCTGCTCCGGGCTGGAACATGTCAGTCGAGGCGAGGATATCGATGTGACACCTGATCTGATACTGCTCGACACAAAAGGAGCCAACAGATTACTCACCGGTCCGGTGGCAGATAAGGTCAGGATAGTCTCAGGATGGAGGCAGATCGAATCGGGTGCAAAGTCGTCGAATGTGGCATCTATCCACAGTGTGTATTCTCTTCTGCAAGGCGAGGATCTCGTGCCTAACATGCTGATTGTACACAATAGTCATGCCGCAGCCGGGTTGACTGCATTCTCGACCTTATCTCTATTCCTTGACGATGCTCGTATGCGGAAATTGATGAAACACGGGAAGTTTCCGATCAAAGTGCCCTCCGTTGTGAGATTGACTCTGCAGGGACGACTGCAACGCGGAGTCACGGCGTTCGATATCTTCGGCTATGCAGTCTCCAACCTCTCGAAAAGCGTGTTCGAAAACCGCGTTATCGAGTACGCCGGCAGCACGACAGAGAAACTCAACATCTTCGAGAGAATGTCACTCTGTCATTTGACGCCCTCGTCGGGCGCAGCCTGCGGCTACACGGTTTTTGACGAGACAACTCGGAGGTATCTGGCCAAGCGCAGCCGATCGGATCACAAGGTATGGTTCTCGGACAACAAAGCTTTCTACGATCATGACTATCTTCTGCACATATCCGGGCTCGAACCGCAGGCTATAGCATCAGGTGATATGACATCCGCTGTGAAGGTCTCGGAACTGACTGATGTCGGCGACGTTTCGCTGGTATTCATAGGCGGGCCGTGTGGAGGCGGCATTGATGCTATCAAGCAGCTCGCGGACATTTTCAAGGGACGCACTGTGAGCGACTCTACGCGCCTTCTCATAGCTCCACTCAACAATGCGACTTACATCGAAGCAATGAAGCGACGGCTGCTGATTCCGATCGCCGAAGCAGGTGGGATAATTGCACCGGCGGGATTTCGACTGGAAGATATCCCCGGATTCGACCTCAAGACTGAGCAGACTGTATTGATGACACCATATAGATGCGACGGAAATTTCCTGGCGAACTGCTGGTTTGTGAATCACCTCACTGCCGCTGAAAGCGCCATCCACGGCAAACTGACCGCACATAAGAGATAGTTGAC
>JAHJOQ010000055.1 GCA_018820315.1 Candidatus Zixiibacteriota bacterium
GAACCGACGGTACTTGGCCTTATCCTGGAAATGCAAACTACGGCGAATTGAGCCTTCTGTCTTGCCTGAGAGCCTCAGCCTGAGCACCGTTCTCGCCTTACCCCCAGCGAAGACATGGGTGGAAACAAGTGCGGCAAGGTTCCTCGCCGCAAGGCCAACGTCTTTCAAATCAAAAGTCACCACCCTCTTCATATATCGAAAGTCCTGCTCCACCGGGAGTGCCACCGAATCACCATGCTTGACAATGTGATCGATGATCCTATCATCATGATAGACTATCGACGCCTCACGGTTGAACCAGTGGTCTATCGCAGAGAGGGCTTCTCTTTTCCAGTCACTGTCATCCCCGATGCCAATATACAGTGGCGGAATTGGTGGCAGTTGCTGCATCCATCCGTAGAAAGCCCCGCCGTCCTTTAAACTCGGGAAATCACACGGGACCGCAACTGCACCACCGTCTGCATCAATCACAGCATCTCTAATAATATTGGTCATTGTAAACTTGTGTGACTTCAGAAGGTACGACAGTACAAGAAGAAAAAGCCCCTCGACTCCGGATACTCTTGTCGGTCGGAATGCATTCAACTCAGCCAGCACGCGACTGAGGATGCACGGCACAAGCATCTCGAAGTCACTGAAACGTTCGGACATGGACGGGACATGCACAGTCCGAATACCTGTGGATTCATCCGGCAGCGATGGGCTGTAATTCGGGCCCGGAAATAAATCCACCTTTAAGAATGGTGGCTCAGGGTCGGGAACCCTCACATGCACTGTGTGTTTCACGCCTAACGCTGACAGAGTCTCCGACACGGGTGCAGTTGGTCCGACCTCGTGCACTATCGCCAGCGGAAACCCATAAGCGTATGCCTTCACAGTCGAATCGATGACGGGAGACATCGGGCCATCCTCCACGGAAAGCCAGAACATCCTTAGCAAACGTCTCAATTCCTCTGTATCAAACCTCTTTTTGTTTCCGGAATCGGAGTGACGCATCTCAATCTACGCTCCCCTAAGTTGATCCACCGTCAATGTACTTAAATGCACCATCTCACGCAAGCGGCCTGATGCATATTCCGAGCAATTCCGCTACTCGATTCCGAGCGAAGGTGCCATGTGATTCCGAGGGAAGGTGTCACTCCGTGACAGCCTGGCACATCGCCCCAGTCTTCTCTCGTGGTCATTTCACTCTGACTCGGCTGGTGATTTCCCTTTGCACTCAGACGCTTTTGAGGCCTCTAGTGAACCTGCATGTTCTCGTCAGGTCCGGCAGCTGTGAGGCAGACCAGCCCTTGTAACTCTTGAAGGAGCCTGGTGCACCACAGCTGAGGACTTGTTGAAAAAGCCGTCCCCGAACGCAACGACGGACATGACGGCTTTCATGTGCTCTCATTCTCCCGCCGTTAACCGTAATCCTATTAACATCAACAGCATGTCAGCAGGATGTGGCGAGAGGCCGCTCGATTAGGGCAAGAAATGACATCAATTCCGGTTCCCTCAGCGTCGTTTATGCCGCTAAGACGTCTTGACTTCTGTGGTTTTCAATCGTCCGGTCCCCTGTGCGATGGGGCATTCTCGTCAACCCAGTCTTCCTCTTCCCAGGAGATGCTCAGTTAGTCACGCTCCCAACATCTTCTCCGCATATCGCTCTTGCATCCGCTTGACGAATCCCAGGAGAATAGGCTTACCCTCGGTTGCTGTTCTGTCCACCAGACGAGAGCACGCTTTTAGGCCCCGCTGGACTCGGCGCGTTGTTGTGGTAGCGATCTGTCCGAAGCCTGCAAGTTCCAGCCCCGAGATCACCATGTCCCTGGCACTGGTGGCAATACTCCAAGGGGATATCAGTAGAGACGCCGTTGCGCTCAGGAACTCCGCAGCCTTGGACTTCTTCCGATCTCTAAGATATCGTGGTAACTCTTTCTCAATGGCCATTCCGTACTCATCATGAAGCTGCCGCTCGAATTCCTCCAGTTCCTCCATCAGCAGCACCAAGCGCTCCGGGTCGCGGATGGTCAGCCCAGTCTTTGTCTTCTCCTGAATTGCATTGTACTTATCCACGAATCTATCTTCGACGGCCAATGAATGAAGGTCCAGAACATCGTCTATCGACAGAGTATCCAAAACATCCAGCGGGAAATGGGTGTGCGTTGCAGCCTTGACCAAGTCTAGGAACACTTTGAAAAACACCTCTGTTTCGGACAAGTGTGTGCGACCGCCTGCCAGATCGGAGAGGCTGAAGTCCATCAGGTTCTCTTGTGGTAGAACCCCTTCCGAACGCACAGCCCTGGCACCGGTGAGATAGTACAAAAAGTCCGCATATTCACAGACAATGTTCCACAAGTTTTTATCACCCGTTTCCTTTGCGGATACATACACATCCTGACGGCTCAGCCTGGGGATGCTGTCGATTCGAGAAACGAGACTTGGAGGAATGATAGACCCCCTCTCGCGTAGGCAGGATCGAAGTAAGCTTTGTTCATCCGTCATGTCCGTAAGCAGGCGTTCCTTAAACCAGCCCGAAGTCTGATCGACCTCCCATTTCACTGCCATGGATACCTGCGAGTCTAGCATCTGTGCCATGTCTCGGCGCGCATCACCTTCGTACTGGGCCGATTCCTTCCCTTCAGCCAACTTTGATTCGAGGAAGCTTTCAAATCCGGTGAACTCCGAACGGAGAGCCGGC
Organism: Candidatus Zixiibacteriota bacterium; assembly: GCA_018820315.1. Taxonomy (NCBI): domain Bacteria; kingdom Pseudomonadati; phylum Candidatus Zixiibacteriota; species Candidatus Zixiibacteriota bacterium. Next base: position 2,684 of record JAHJOQ010000055.1, read on the forward strand.
ACAATCACCCGTGTGGAGAAAAGCTTGGGATGTAGGAACAACACCTCATGAGCCAACTCTGATTCGAGGAGATGCGAAGCAGCGATAACGACGTGCCCTTTGATGAGAGCAACAAGCTTGAGTTTACGCTCCATGTTGCGACGAATAGCTTCAACATCCGCTTCGGTCCAAGCAACCTGCGAATATGTCACTCGGTCGAATTCCGTGAAGTATGCTCGGCTCAACGTGATGGAATCAGGAGATACGAATTTCATCTGTGCTCCTTCAATGGAATGGCCAGGGCGCGGGCCATTTGTACTTCTACCATTCCTGCAATGAACCTCGCCTTCATTCGCCCGGCCCCCGGTGTGACGTGGCTTCCTCGTCGACCCAATTTTCTTCTTCCCAGGTCATGCCGCGACGACCGGGCACTTTGCGGGTCGCACCTGCCCGGTAAAGTGAGCAGCTTTTCGGCCCGTAGCAGAATGTCTCAAAATGATACCTCTTCTGCGATGGTTTCCACTGGTCAATGATCATCTCGACCGGCATCCCAATTGACACTTATGTCAATCTTCCACCGCCTTCAATATCCGTTCCACACACTCCTTGAGCGTATTCTCCACCTGATGTTCCCAAATCCGCAAGACTTTCCAGCCGAGCCCGCGTAGCCTACGAAAGTTTCGTTGGTCACGTTCCCTTGTTGCAGCAATCTTGACTCTCCATGTCTCTGCCAGTTTGTGCTCCCACAGGGGAAATCGCCAACCATGCCAGAAATCCCCGTCAATGAAGACCGCAACCTTTGCCTGATGGAAGACAATATCAGGCCGTCCAGGTAGGTCTTTCACGTGCTTGGAGAAAGACACCCCAGATTGATGGAGGCGGGCACAAATAACCCTCTCGGGACTGGTATTCTTTCCTTTGATTCGCGACATAAGTCTGCTGCGTTTTTCCGCTGACATGATATCACCGTGGTGACTTCCGGGAACGGGAGCATTGCCCGGTGCCCATGAGCGGTGACCGGCCTTGCGGCGAGATCGTCTCTTTCCATGAACCTCTTCTTTCACATTCACGTTTTCCTTGCGATCACGTACTCTGCTACCGTTGCTTAGGGAAAGATGACTCAAGCCAACGACTTACGTTATCACGGCTGGTAATACCTGCTCGCGCAAGTATATCGACTATATCTGCAGCTGTTATCACAATGACAGGATGCCCGTCTTCCTTCAGTTCGCGATAAGCTTGAGAGTTCAAGTATGAAGTCGTGACGATTACCCCGAATTGGCGATGTCTTAGCCGAGAGATCAAGCGCGACAACTCCCTGACACCGACCGAATTCGTTAGGTCATAGCATTTGGCTTCCAAGGCGAAATCTACAAAAATCGCCGAAGCACCGTGCCCGACGCGGTAACGGCCAATAGCGTCTCTTCCACCGTCGCGGCTTGGCCTCGTGAGGTTGAAAGAGAAGAAGTTCTTATCCATCAATTGGGTTATATTCGCAGCACACGCTTCGAAAGCGACCGGCGAATCACTGAAGTATTCGTGGATGTCGCGAAGTATCGCCAGTGACTGGTCAGTTTGGGGAATCTGTTCATTCTTGCTCCGGTGCTCAACAGAGCTCTCCGCCTTCAACGGCAGATAGACACCCTTCTGAATCCAATGCCGATACGGATCTGGGCAGTTCTCTGACAAGGGCTTGCCCATCTTGATGTCATTTAGCCAGTCGCGTGAGACGCAAGGTACATTCAGAATTGTAAGTGATGCTTTGTAGTTCTGAAACCGCTGTCCGTTAGCAATCTTCCAGATCGCAACGAGATCATCCATAGCTGTCAATTCCGATGCTCCTGGAACTGCTAACCCGAGGAAGACCATGTCGCGGAACGTACCAGCATTGGCGAAAACCAGTATGGGCGCTACTTGAGCACGCTGATGGGGAGTAGCATGAATCGCGTTAAACATACTTTTGACCAGCAGGTTTCCGTTACGGGGAGTCTCATGAAGCGCACGTCCAGGTCGTTTGTTGTCGCCATAGTATGTCAAAATGCCGGTCTCTCGATCCAGGTTGTCCGGCCAGTCTGGGTCATTGAAGCTTGACGTCAGTACGATCAGGCGCGGTGTATTGAGGTTGCCTAGGTAGCGAAATCCGCCCTGGTTGCCGACACCCTGAATCAGCTTCGGCATGGGATCTGCGTTCATCTTGCCAGATCGACCGCCCTCATAGATCGCATCTACAATAAGGTCAGCATCTGTAAGTTCCTTTATTGTAAAACGCCTTGCTGTACCCAATAAGCGCTCCTCTCCTTAGTCAATAGTTCCAGACAGCATTTCTTGAACGATTGAGCTGAAGAATCCCAACGAAGACTCATCTGGCTTGCCAATCAGCGCCGCACGGTCGAGGAAGCGATTCCCTTCCTCACAACTGGTTTCCGGCAGAAGGGCGCAAGCGTGACAGGCAGCGCGATTCAACGAATCGATACCCTGACCATGGCTTTCGATGCATAGCGGATCAGTTGAACACCAGAGGGCATCCTCGAGTGCGCCAAGCAGCAACAACTCGAACCGGCCCGGTTTCCCTTGTTCAACGAGACCACCCATTGTACCTTCACTGTCTCCTGCCGCCGTGTAGATCAGTACACCGTTCATTTCGCGCTTGTCACCTTCCCAGCAGTAAATGCGCTCCCGAAGTGATGCACTTCCATATCCGCATTCATAGCTCAGCCTGCGAATCAAAACATGGGCAAGCGTATGCAACAAGAAGAACTTGGAATGGATCTCCCGTGGCTTTCGGCCAAGCTTGGCGTAAATTCGCTTGTGGTTGGCAAAGATTTCTTCATAACGCCTCCTATCGGTCACGTCGAGCCATCCACTGATTCTGGCTTTCTTTAGTGTGAAGAAAATGCCTTCACCATAGACCCGGACACCGGGCAACCACGACTTCGATTCAAGGCTCAACTGTGACTTATCACCCTGGTCGAATTCCCGGTATGGTGGTGGGTTAATCCGTGAGAATCCAGTAAGCACTCTTGTCTCCGCCAGCTTCTCTACCAATACAATCTGGTCAATGTACTCACAGACTAGATCATCGTAATCGTCCATGTCAGGCTTTACAGTGACGAACTCCTGGTCAGAAGTACCGGTAGATTCTAACATAGCCCAGTATTCGGATAAACGGAATTCCTCTTCAGTCTGCGCACTGCTGCCCAATCCTACACCAGTTAGTTTCTGTGTCACAACCTCTTTTAGATGTTGAAAGTCCAGCTTTTTCATCTCTGCGAAGACTCGAAGCCGCATTTGGTCAGCTGATCCCCCCTCCTCGACACCAGTCGTCAACACACTCCAGTTGTGAGCGTCGTCCACGATCTTACGGATTGGGTCACTGAACGGAGGGATGAGAATGGAACTGGCGATCTTGGGAAAATAGAGGTTAGTTGCTCCTCGCTGGAGCATCCGTGGAAGGTTGGGAGAAGAGCATGTTTCTTTGCCATGTGGTCCCAACCAAGGTCGATTTCCCTCACATGCCAAGCCTTTGAGTGAATTTGGTCCTGCTGACCCCATCAATGACCGCGCCTTGGCATTACAGCTTTCACACTTAACTAACAATCCCATTAATCCCGCTTTGCCGGTATAGTTGAAACGTAGTAACGGGTTACTACATACATTAGCATCAACTAGTGACTGACCAGGTCTACTATGTGCCCAGAGAATCCAGGGAAAGTCGTCGATGTGTCCGTTCTCGCAGACTATAATGAAACGTAGCGGAACCATGCGCCATCTTCTTCGTTCTGGCAGCGTCGCACAGGGCGGAGCACCGGTACGCAGAGGTGGAAGTATGCTGTCGCAGCGTGGTGGGAAAGCGTCGTTCCAATTCGTACGTTTCATCGTACGACACCGTGGACAGAAGTGCCAGAGCGGGAACCTTACGAAGGGAAGGTATGCGCCCTGGTGGCCATCCTCCGGAGGGGGCGGAGGAGAGCGGAAGTATTCCACGTCAAGCCGCCTCGCCAGACGGTCATCGTGAATCTGGCACTCAGGCTGATTGGGCCAGACGTCCAAGCCAGCGGCCATAAGACTCTGACCGCGAAAGTCCACCAAGGCACCTATGCCGAATGGTGTGACTGCCTGGGATCTCCGTACTGATTTTCTTGCCATCGACTACTTTTCCTTGCTCAATCGTTCGCACGAGGATACGTAGAAACCACTCGTGCGAGGCACTCCACGTCGACATTCCGCATGGATGTTGGCGTCGGCCAGGATACATCCCATTCTATCCGAGGCTCCGTACCAGCTGGATACATCAAAGGCTGGTTTTCAGGTGGTCTTCCGAAGCCCCCCCAAGTGCCGGGTCTGAACTCATCCCATTGTTTCAATAGGGCACGCAGTTTATTCACAACTAGCTCTGAGTGTTCGGGATCGGCACGGTCGCAACGCGCGCGGATGTATTCAATTGCTTCATCAATTGTCCTCGCCGATGGATCAATCTTGTCAGGACTATCCACACAGGCCAGATGTCTCACTATTACTATCAACACTGCGTGGAGAGCCCGATCCAACGCCGGAATGGAGTACGGTGTAATACTTGTGGGCTCAACAAACCTGTAGAAGGAGGAGTGATATGCCCGGAAATGTTCGTAGTGTGACCGATCTCGGGGCTTCCCTGGATTATACATCGCTATGACCAAGCCTGGCGCCTCGTCAGACCGACCTACACGGCTGGTCGCCTGAATATATTCGGATGTCGTTTTCGGTTGACCAGCAACTACCATTAGACCGAGACGTGACACATCAACGCCAACAGAAATCATATTCGTCGCCAGCAGAGTGTCCAAGGGATACTGATCATCTTCGAATTTGTGTGGGAATCTCACTTCAAGTCTCTCAAGTATTCTCGGGATCTCGTCCGCTGTTCGGCGGCTTGTAAGTTCCTCGCTGAAAAGATGCCGGCGACACAGTTCCTTCGGAATGTGATCCCGGCTTGCAATTGCCCACATATACTCCGGTATGTCAGCCTCGACCAGAGTAGCAGCGTGACCCAATTCACGAAGGCTGTTGAAATACTGAATAACAGTCCAGAACGGGTCCCGACACGCTTCAGTTGCCCCGTCAGGAAGCGGAATTGATTTGCATGACTGGAACAAAGAGCTCAATGTGCGAATCATCGCGGTCACAAATGATGGCGCGGCGGACGCAAATACGCCTGTATAGATTCGACCAGGCGCTTCCGGATTCTCCACTGAGAAAAACGAGTCGGAAATATCTAATCCTTGTGGAGGGAATTGAAACGTATCCCGGTCATACAGAGCCTGACACTGTTGAGGGGCGCGGCGAATAGTGGCAGTCGATGCCACGATCTTTGGGCCTCGCCCAGTCCGTGAGCAGAGGAGGTCTATAGCACTCTCATATAGGCCGACGACTGAACCCAGCGGGCCAGAGATGAGATGCAGCTCATCCTGGACTATAAGATCAGGGGGATCGTACTCTGTGCCCTGGCCGAAAATACTGCCTGTATCACCCCACCAAGCCAGCATCGCAAACTTGTCTACCGTCCCGATTATGAGCGTGGGAGGTGATTCATAGATGTCTTCGTCAATGACCATAACTGGAAGCCGCATACGTCGCGTTGAGAAAGGACAGCGCGATTCCGGGCACTTGAAAATGACCGTCTTGGGATTCGGATGGGCTAGGTAGCCTAGATTATCTCGATTGTCGAGCTCTGTACCACACCAGGGACACTTCAACAATTGAAACGGGTTCTCTGCCTGTCTTTGCTTGTTCGCAAGGGCATTTACCGCCTTTATGGCATCGGCTCGACGGATTGGTGTCAGTGACTGTCCAACCCAAAGGCCGATGGTAATCGGCTCATCTCCCAGAGCGTAGAGGTCCTGACGGCGGATCAGTTCACATGCACAGATCATGGAACTTGCTCTCTGGAACTGCTGGGCCGTCAACAAGCGCAAGGTGTATCGCATCAGCACAGTGCAACCCGCATTGGCGGGTTTGATCAGCCGTCGAAGGAATATGTCGCACGCTGCCAAGCCCAGATATGCCTCTGTCTTACCCCCACCGGTGGGAAACCAAATCAAATCTACCAGCTTCCGGTCAGGATGGTCACTACCGTCTTCCTGTTTGGTGAGCGATGGGAGGTTCATCAAGATGAATGCAACCTGAAACGTACGCCATCGCCCTTCTTTATAATTCTTAGGCTCATAACTCGCCGGCAGGTCCTCCCATGTACCAGCAAGGGAACGCCTGTCCCGCCGAAAGTGGTATTGCTGCATGAGGATGGCTCGATTTGCCAGCATAAACGCAGTTAGCATCGTGCTGTTGGAGCGAAGCAGATCGATACCAGCTTTAATCCGGGAAGAGCACTGACGACAGAGGTCCAGATTGTTTCGGGCAGCGTCTTGAAGGCGATCTGACAATGCACCGACGTCTGCCTCACGAGCTTCGATCCACGCATTATACTCCCGGACAAGATTCTCAAGTGCCCGCGGGATTTCCTCACGCTCGACCTTACCTTCGGCGCCAGCAAGGAAGAACATGCTCAGCTCATCACCGTCTCCTTCTCGTGGCTGAACAGGCGCGACCTTGAATGCAGGTACAGTGGACGTTGTGATCCGTTTCGTTTTGCCGTCCAGTTCATTATCCCAGTTGGCAGCGCACCCGTGGCCAGCTGCAAATGCTGTACGATTGCGATAGAGAAGTTCCAGTGAGACATCCTCAGCATCTCTTGACGAGCGAGCAGAAGCGCAATATTCATGGAATACATACTCGTTGTTTGGTGCTGTCACGTCAAACTCCGTCTGGAAGTAGCAATCTGCACCAGACGGGAACCTGTCGCCTGTGGCTACTCTTGTGTTGAGTATCGAAACAGTGATGAGAAATGAACCGTTTCGGCGGCGATGATAGATGGTGCGCAATCGCAAGTGCCCCGTAAGGTCGAACGACTGCAGTCCATGATCCGTGTTTGGCGGTATCTGGAGCGTGACCGGCTTGATATCCAGCGCGAACCGATGCCATTCCCGCAGTTTTGAATCTGGGTCCGCTGGCTTCTTCGACCTGTACTCAGCCGCGCGTGCTCGAATAAGCAAGCCTTGGTTCGGCATCTCAGCAATAAACGTCAACCCAATTGCAGCCGGGAAGAATTCATTGGCAAGCCGGACTGTTTCGTCATAGACATAGCTGATCGCGTCGTCGCCCCTGCTTGGTTTGTCCAAGTCTGGCACCTCTTCATCGGCTACGATCGCCGGCTCGTCCTCCTCTGCCTCGGCTTGCTCGTCCGCTATTTCAGAATCTTCTATCTCGATTATTTGCTGGCTAGCTGGAAACAACACACCGGCAGAGTATCTCTGAACAGGAGACTCCTGCAGAATTTCATCCGGCTGCGCGATTGGGCTGACGGCCGCCTCAGATTCTCCAGTAGCCAATTGCCAAGGCGGTCCGACCAGTTCGCGGTGGAGGCAATATATCAACTGTTGTCTGAAGGCTTCTTCATGTGTCATGGCTTCTGGTTTCCCTTATTCGACGCTCGCTGGCTCTTCCTTGTGCTCTTCTATCTACTGCTGTAGCCGAGCCTCATATAGATATCGTCAAGCAAATCGCTAAGGAGCACGGGCAGAACAACCTGAGCTTGTATCATTCCAACATATATAATTGAGCTCCACCATTCAAGATCCAGGTTTTCGACGTCAGTCAGAATAATGACGTCATTTTCGAACCCTTTAGACGCTGAAATTGTACAGCTAGTAGCTGAAGCACAATTTCCACACTCAATCTCCAACACGTTATTCCGACCCACTGGGACAAACCGGGGCTCAAGGACAGAAGTAGCACAGCACCGGTCAGTGCCAAGAGGTGAGAGAACAGTGATACGATCAGGTAGTACTCCCTCACTGTAGAGACACTTTATTACGGCTTGAAGTCTGCTCACCTGTGCACCCGTGATGGCAACGAGCATGGATTTTTCGGTAACAATTCGTACCATAGGATGAACTGTTGCTGGGATCATACGTGCCACTGGTCGAATTCCTGCAAATGGTTGGCGATAGATATACGCACCTGGGTACTTGAGTCATCGATTTCAAGGACGCGCACTAATACGACATCGGATTCAATCTCGATAAGCTTCGATTGACAACCATCTTCTCTAAGAATTGTCACTGCTCGACGCAACACCTGACGCGCCAATCTGCGCGATGCTCGCTGGTGTGCACCGAAGACGACGTGAATAGCAGCAAGTACTGCTTCAAGCCTCTCGTTGAGTTGTCTGTCGCCAGTCAACTTGGCGATAATCCGAACATCGCGGTCGTACCGACGAGGGGCGATCATTTCGTCGTCCTCCATCCAGCCACGGATGGTCTGGTAGTGCAATGGACAACCTGCTTTCTGGAGAAGTCGCCATACTTCTTCTGAGTCGATATGCTGATGTTGTGCATAGTCTACCAGCGCGTTTCGCCAGAGTGTGGCCGTTTCTCGCTCGTTGTCATGCAGTTCTTCGTCTGCGGCCAAGCGGACCACATCGCAATTTGACCGACGATGAAATAGAACGGCATCGCCGACCTGCAGGTCCCTGACCGTCTTACGATTGATGTCTAGATCGCTATTCTCATCGTCCTCAATTACGGCATCAAGCAAATGCGTGACCACATTTGCTTTGAACGACTCCCGCAGAAATGCGTAGGCATCACCTTCAAAGAATACAAGGAATGCCCGGACTTCAGTTTCGGTTCCGTCGGATTTTGCAGCACTGTAGGCACGCTCGCGGTACGTCGCACGCACATATTGTTGTATAGCCTCTAACCCGTCTGTTCCGGTGTCCGCAGGCGTCCCCGCGGTATCAAACTGCGGGAGAAGCTGTTTAGTCCATCCTCTAAAGCCAGGAAAGACATCAGAGCGGCTCGTGACTCTGGCCCTATCCAGTCGGTGCTTATGCCGTTCATTACGGAAGAACTCATACCATCGGCGCTCGATATCATACAACACCAATATGATCGGCTCGGCCACAGGTGGAATTAAAAGAGCTGCCATTCGGTCTTTGCCGAACCATCCAGGAACGAGAGCTCCTCTCTTTGCCGAATCGTCTGTATCGTCGTGGTCAAGCATTACTCGAGTTCCGGTGCCCGCATAAGCTTGTCTAAGATCAGCATGATTTCGGACATCTGGACAGATGACCATCAGTTGTGGCCTTGAATACAACAATTCTTGCAGCGCCGTTGCCTTGGGATTCTTGCACTTTAGTACATCGAGAAAGCGCTTCAGCAGCCTGTGACATTCGCTCACTGTTTTTCTCTCAGTTTCAGACAAGAAGGGGGATACGTGTGGCAATGTGCTGAGCTTCGTCAAGTTCTGCTCAATGTCAGAGATCGAAGTGATATCGCTTTTCAGCAAAGTCGCAGAGCGCAACAACCTGAACCCGACGCCAAAGGCCAACGCGACAATTTCATTGAGCTCTGCTATAGATTCTTCTCCGCGCTGCCTCGCGACCGACTGCAGAATTCGGATCGATTCAAGGGCTTCATCAGCCTCTGGGCAGGAGAGGCATTCGACTACAGGAACGGTCGACGATAGGATCTGCAACCGGCTCTCGTAACGTGCGATTGTTCCATCATGGCCGGATGAGGTGACCTTTGGCCACAGTAGCGCTGAAAAATCGTCAGTGTTCCATTCCCAAACGGCTGATGACCCATCATTGGCAATAGACAGCTCACCTGCGTTTTTTTCTGATGTCACTATGAGTACCCGTGGAACCAGATGTTGCATTTCTCGCATACTGGCAGTTTTCTTTGAGTTGCGTCCTTCGGCATCAATAACCACAAGATCAATGGAGTCGCGGTTCTCTTCCGCGAAGACACAGGCGGCGTCCAGATCTGATACAAGTAGCAGCAACGGCTCCTGGTCACCAAAGCGAGTCGACCATGACTTGAGTGTGTTGTCGGTGAGATGGCCTGTTGGGACGACTTCTTTCAACGCATGACCATAAAGAATTAGTCGTCTAACGAGATCATGGGCAGACGCTACCGGTGTTACGACAAGCACTTTTCTGGAAACGGATGCAAGATGCGCGGTCTTGCTTGAATTGAATAGGTACTCCATGGCCGGCAAGACAGCGTTGCTCTTGTTCAAATCGTAGATTAGCTCCCCACGTGTAGACTTCGAGCAACCTGCCGGAATAAGTCTCCGCAAGTATGAGATGGGCCAGAAATGGGTGGACTTTGAGATATGACCGAGGTGACGACGATACTGAGTTAGCCCGAATCGCCGGCTGCCAGCCACATCTTTCACACCAGCGAACTCAGCAACAGCACAGTTATCCACAAGGACCTTCTGCCCGACAGAGAAAGTATCCTCTGTCACGTCGCGTTGTCCTGAACGTTGAATCAACCCAAGCGTCGCGATGAAACCAAGGAGCAATGGCGTGGGACCAGCAACGGGTACTATAAGAACTGTCGAACTACATTGGCTCTTACGTAACTCTTCGCATGAAAGCGCCGAGTTGATGATCATATACTCAGAAATGGGACGACTGCCGCTGCCATCATCAATTACTAGGGAATTCATAAATGGCAGGATACCCACCGTTGCGTCAAGCATATCGAGCCAAGGGTCGCGAGCCGGTTCAATCAGGTCTACGGCCATCTGAGCAACATAATTGTCGTCGAGGTAGCCGATAATCCCAAGTCGATCGTCGATGGCGTCTTCATCACATATCAGATAACTCAGAGCAGCGCGTGCGAAACATAGGTGATCTGGGCTCCGATCTGATCGTGAGACCACGGAGATGAGAAAGTCGATGTTCCTGGTCAGTCTCTGGAATAAGCCACACGCAGCAAGATTTGCCAGTCCATTACAAGCGATTCGGGACTGTTCGATCAGATCGTCGTCACTCAAGACGTGCTGCTCGGCAAACTCGAGAAACAAGTTTTCAGCGTGCCTCTGTTCATCCTGGGTCAATCGTGGAGGGTTATACGTTGATTGTTCGTCAAGACGGGTGCGGATTTCGTGGACCGCGTAACTGGACATAAAAGCTTCGTCCAGCAGTCCGAGCTCGCCGAGTTTCGATGCACGACGCTGATTCGCCAGTAAAACGTAGAGAAGACCGCCGCGGGCAATGTCTGCCACATCCTCGTCCGCGCTACGGGCAACAAGATATCGAGAGAGGACTGTAACATCTCGCACCAAGGAATGCTCAAAACCGCAACTTGGAACGAGTCCCTTCGCCCAGTCGCACGCAGCGGCGAGTAGTTCTTCGTCTTTGCCGGTCCATTCGGCTTTCAGAGCGTCGAAGGTCTGGAGCAAGAGTTCCCTATCCGCGTATGTCAGCTGATAACCCATTACAAAGCTCAACCCCTTGCTCTATCTATCAGTGCCTTCACAACAGCCCGCATTACGGGTGGACAGACAGCGTTGCCAATCAGCTTGATTCGCTCTCTTCTGGTCGATCTAGCCCAGACGTGGTGACCGGGAAATCCCATCGCGGCTGCAAGCTCGGGCGGCTGCAGCATTCGCATCTCGTATCCACTGCCGTTCGGTCTGACGAACGCAAACCTATCCAGCGTTGTAACGGTCCGCAGAGGACGGTCAAGCGCCTGAAATCCTCCAGCTCCGTCCGAGCCATAGTAGACCATGATAAATGGAACACCATCGCCGAGTTCTTCAACTGCCCGCTGAGCACGTTGAATCGTTGCCTTGGCCCGATTCGGGCTGATGACCGGAGAGAATGACCACGGTCCGTCGTTTGGTTCTCCACGCCCTAAGATACTGTTTACTGTCTTCTGCGTGCGCTGCCCGGGCGTTGGAAGTGATGGCATGTCTTCTAGGTCTCCGACAACAAACAGCCGCCTACGGGACTGGGGAGTGCAGTAGTATTGAGCGTCGAGAACACCGACACTGGTGTTGTAGCCGATGGCTCTGATCTTGCGATGCCACTCGTCAAAGCGATGCCAAAGCCGCATCTGCATTACATTTTCAACGACGAGCCAGCGCGGTCTAAGTACCTTAGCGAAGCGAATGACTTCAAATGCCGTGGCCCTGCTTTTTTCGCAACGAGGTCTATTCCCTTTGGCCACACTATGACTCGTGCACTCTGGTGATGCAAGAAGCAAGTCGATCTTTCCCACCTCACGGACAATACGGGCCGGAGATAACGAGCCAGCCTTCATCTGGTAAATGGTCGCATCTGAGAAATTCATCTGGTATGTATCCGTTGCCAGTTTCCACATGTCCAGTGCGGCTACAGGTGTCACTCCAGCTAACACAGCACCGCGCGAGCTGCCGCCTCCGCCACAGAACATATCAAACATTCGAATTGTCCTGCTATTCATAGGATCGTACTCGCGGATTCCTAATAGCTACCATACAACCACTTCGTGCATCACACCACTGTCTCGACTTTGTCGTAAGATCTTTGAGACAGCTTCAAGCACCCCTGTCTGATCATCTCAGCATCCAGAGAATCGTGGCAAACTGCAAGACTTCTTTCTGCTGAATCCGAGAAGTCATGAGTATCCGTTCCCCTCGTTCTTTCCTCTTCGTGACGGCTGAAGATACTTTATTTGCTTATGTGTCAGATAGTAAACATTTGCGATTCGATGAGCAAGTGATAATTCACAGGTGATACAGACATATGAGAAGAGATACTGCTACTAGTATCTCGTGTTTGGTGTGAAAAGAATCTCATTATCCCCAGCACCAAGGCGGCGACCATTAGCAGTCCTGATGTGCTGTCAGGGCGTCCCTTTTCTTTGACTGTAATTGTAATTGAGGCTACTCGCCTGCAACATATATACTTAACAGAAGTGTCATCTGTATCTGTGTGGTCAGCTAGATGACATAGAGGGACAGCAATGTCGCAAATCTGGAACCTCACAATATGCATGCTCTATCTTCTGCCCCAGGTGCCTGCTCGGCGGCGCTGATTGGATGCGGCCAGCCAGGCGTAGGTGAATGATAGGCTGAAATGATCCGCGCCGGTGCGGACATACTTGTATTTCTTGACTCCGGTCTCCTCGTTCTCCTCCAATATCTTCGCATCAGAGGCCATGTGCCGCGCAAACTCCTCGATGATCGGCTGATGACGCGGCAGAGTCAGTTTCGTCTCTCGAACAGCGGCTCTTGACGCATCCAGCGCCTCGGTGCGATTCATCTGGACAGTGAATGAC
>JAHJOQ010000056.1 GCA_018820315.1 Candidatus Zixiibacteriota bacterium
GGAGCAACTCACAAGAATGCCGTTTGGTGACAACAGCTGCATCGCTATGCGGTTGATATCTTTGTAGCCTCTGCACGCCTTCACTATAGCTGTCTTGCTCTTGCAGAATGCGGGAGGATCGAGGATAATCATATCGAATCGTTCCCCGGCGTCCGCCATCTCGCGCAGTATCTCAAACGCATCGCCGGTCATCACATTCACTTGCTCCGAGCCGCGACGGTTAAGTGCTACATTGATCTCGAACTGCGCAACAGCCGCCTCTGAGATTTCGACCGCAGTCAGCGAATCACACCCGCCATCGAGCGCCGTCAGGAGTCCTTCCTGACGGCTCTATTCATAACGGAAAAGAAGGGATTCCTTCCCGCGCGTTGCGCTGTACAAGATCCCAACAGCCCGAAGAGCTGTCATTCCGATGCAAATCGGAATCCAGTCAGGACATTCTCTGGATACCGACTTTCGTCGGCATGACAACGCCTCCGGCGTTGCAAGTCAAGATGTCAAAACCACAGAGGGGTTGACCACATTTCCTCGCTTAGGCAACAGCGCGTTGCGGTGTGCAAGATCCCAACAGCCCGAAGAGCTGTCATTCCGATGCAAATCGGAATCCAGTCTTGGCACCTTCTTGATACCGACTTTCGGGCCTGTTGAAAAACCCTGAATGACGTCATCATTGCGAGCGAAGCATGGCAATCTCCGCGTTCCACAATAGCCTTGATTGACATAAAGATCGCCACGCCGCTTCGCTCCTCGCGATGACGACGTGCCTCGGTCCGTGACTTTTTCATCAGGCTCTTTCGTCGGCATGACAACGCCTGCGGCGTTGTGAGTGGTGACTGAATATGCAGACGACGTAGGGAAGAATCATCAGGATCGCCGTCGTACGAAAGATGTCAAAACCTCAGGGGTCTTGATCTACATTGCTTTGCGCAACTATGTGAATCGTGCAGGAAGGGATTCCTGCCCGCGCGTCAAAGGGGTTCCGTCCCGCGCACCAACGCAAGATAGGAGATCCTGTCAATGGTACCGTAAACCGCGATCAGAGATCGCGGCCACATATCGAGCTTAATATCAATCTGCTTCGCTACCGACAATCCAGAAATCGCGCGGGTAGAGTCGGTAGACATCGGTCTTACCTTCGGTACCGCTCAAATACTCCTCGAATGACTGGAATTGCGTCTCAGGGCCAATGATGAAGTAGACCGCGTCGGTTGCCGTGCGACCCGGAGGATCGAGACCCGGAACAACTTCACCATAAGTAGCCAACATCCGCGACTGTATCCTGTCATACAAATCGGGTGCCTTGCTGAGTTCGAGGACGCTCTCTCTGAATCTCTTCACAACCTCAGGTGTCAAGCCATCTGCAAGATCGGTCGCCATCGCCGTTCCGCGATCTTCATAATTGGATGCTGCCCGTGAACTTCTAAAGACCTGTGCGACCGCATAATTCGCAAGACTCGGATCGTTCGGCGCATTCTTCAATTCATCGGCGACAAACTGAATTGTCTGTGCGAGGTCGGGACACCGCTCGGCATAGTAGCTCATAAGTCCACTTGCTGAATTTGTTCCGATCCCATTCGAATAGGCAAGTCCGGCTCCCCATGTCTTCATGAACATACTGTGCGCGCCACCGCCGGCATAGAGCTGAGCTGCAAGGAAATCGAGCAGCGACTCATCGTCGAAATCGAGATAACCCGCGCTCCTTGCACTGTTCAGGAATACACCGTTCTGAGTGTTCTCATTGATGAGTCCAACATATACCGGATCCAGAGCTTTGGGATTGCGCTCAGCCAGACGCGACTTCACGAGCGGCTCATCGCTGTAATGCACTACGGCAGACGCTGCATTCGACAGACCCGATACGGTCTCCTCAATTTTCGGCAAGAGAGTTTGAGCAATACTGCTGTTGAGAATCGCATACGAACGGACGTTATCCTGCCTGCGGATGAATTCCATCATGTTCTTTAGGTCGGTCAGCGCCTTCTCCGGAGGAACACTCAAGTCTGCATCGATCTGCCTGCATATATAGTCAAGGTCAGCACCGAGAGTGGCATCCGGCACTTCATGCAAATTCTGCGTCAGATCTTTGACTGCTTCTGATGCTAGTATCCTCGCATCCGGCGTCAAGGCGTCGAACTTCTCACGCAGAGCGTTGTCCGCTTTTGGAGTTTCTGCAGTCACATCCGACAGCAATACTTCAGCGCCCGCACGATCGGAGACGACAAGCACTGCCCCGAGATCAGACAGAAAACCGGAGACTTCGTTATTCACCGATGCACTTCCAGCCTCTTTCAGCATCCAGCGCACTCGCTGCAAAGCGTGATTCTGTGTTAGAAAACACCCTGCACTCATCAGTAGCGGGTTCGATTGCTTGCGATATGCGGCTGCAGGACCGCTGACCCATCTCTCCTCGCTTCCTTTCATGGTATTGCGGGAATTGCTGAGACGAAGGTCTATCGCATCTCTAATGCGTGGCAGATTCTCTATGCGCCAATCCGGATTGAGTAGCACGAGTTTCATCCATTCGATTGCTCTCTCAGATTCCTTCATATCAGATCCGGCAGCAGCGATCACTAGCTCCGCGCGATCAAATGCATATCTTGTAGAATAACTTGCATTGACCCACAGTATCTCCTGACGTATTCTTTCGCTCATTTCGTCGTATGCAATTGGGACACCATTCTCGATCACGCCAACTTCATTTAAGAACGTCGGCAGAGCCGGCACATAGACAAGATACTCTTCCGGAACGACCTCCATCCCAAACACAAGGCCTGCATTAGTGCCGGTCATCGTCTCGAATGTAGATACAACCATCTGACCACCGCCAGGCATTTTGCTGACTGTGTAATTCAACTGCCCGTCCAGCGCCATCGGTGGCTGCTCGACAAATGTAGGCATGTCAATCTTCTTCGCATCTTCTTCGATTTCAGCAGTCTTCGCGTCATAATCGGCTTTGCACAGACTGATTGCCTCCTGATCCGAGCTGACGCCATACTTCGTCTTCAGGCCATCGACATACTCGGCTATGCGTGCTTGCTTCGTCTGCTTGTCCTTCTCGAGAAGCTCAGGATTTGCGACTGCCGCTATAGCATACGGCTCAAACTCCAGCAGCTTGCACTTGTCGATATACTCTTTCCAGAAGTTCCTTCCCGATTTGATGAGATTCTCGGCGAATTCGGTTTCCTGCTTCTGCATCAAGTCCTTCCTGAAGCCGTCGGTGGTCTGAAGACGCTTGAGAAGGTCGGCCCATTCATTGCCGATACTCCGATATCCGAATCTCGGCGGAGTCGAAACGAATTTCCTCGTGTAGCGTTTGCTCTCGGCGATTCTATTGAGCACGCGATCATTGAAGCTCTTCAATTCCTCGGAACCGTCGGCGAAATTCGCAATCTTTTCGAGCTCTGCCCGAACAACCGACCTCACGGAATCTATCGTATTTTCATTTAGCGATTCACGGCTTACATTCGAGAACCAGAGATAAATGGGCAGTCCGAAATCAAACGCAAATCCGACATAGATACCGTTCGTGCCGATATCCATCACGCGCGTCTGTGAATCAATAAACTTCTTGTGCAGATTAGAGGTCTGTCCCGATGCGAGGTTATCGAGAAGGAGGTCAGCAACACGCTTTTCATTGTTGTCGAACTTTTGAGTCGGAGGCCATGCGAATGTGAGTATTCCCGGCTCATTCTCATTGAGATGCGGAAATTCGATGAACTTCGTAGTCCCTGCCGGGGCAGGTTTAGGTGCGGGAAGATTATCCTCGGCTAAGCCTGGGTTTGGTCCCGGCTCTGCATTGGGGTCAAGCTTTTCGAGAATATCCGACGTTTTCCGGAGGAAGTCCTCGAGACCATATTCATCCGGCAGACATACGATCATGCCCATGTTCGAAAGCAAATATGATTCACCGTGGAATTTGCGAAGATCTTCGGGAATCTGACTGCGTATCCCCTCCGGAGTCCCGCCAGATTCGTTGGAGCAGGGATGCCCTTTTCCGTACATAAGAATGGCAAGATCATACCACAATATCGTTCCTGCACGCTCGAATGTGCTGACCATCTCGGTGTAGACAGTGCCCTTCTCCTCGAGGCTGAGGGTACTAGTCTCCGGATCATCTACGACACCCATGTTGCAGACTTCACGCCTGATTTCCTCGTCGGAGAAGTTCGGATACAGCATTGCGTCGAGCTTGGCCTCGAGCAGTTCGTAGAACACATCACCACCGGCAGTCGTGTTGAAATGATAGTCCGTGTGGAGCGTGTATGTCCCGGCGGAACTGCTGCCGAGCGACATGTTCTCCAGCGAGGAAACATAACGTCCCTTGTTGCCCTTGCCGAGAAGGAGATGCTCGCAGGTGTGCGGCTCTCCTTTATCGGAGTCCGGAAAGCTGTTGAACCACATGTATGCCTGCGGGACCGATTGAATCCGCAGGACATCAAGGATCATCCCGGAGGGGACGTGATGGAATCTCGCGCCAATGGCGATAGCGGCGTCGTTGTCATACAGATTATCAACTGCGAAAGCAGCGATTTCCTGATTCGGCTGCAGTGCCTCAAGAGCTTCGTCGGCGAAAACAGCAGTGCAGGTCAGGAGCACGATTGTGATGGCGAGCACCATCGAGATTGTGCGCTTTGTCATTTGTTCACCTCATTGAATTTTGATTATCTCAGAAATGGGTGAGCTCCAAGTCATCCCATATCCTGGATGGTGGCTCATAGGATGCAGAAAGAATCCTCGAATGTTACTTCATCTATACAAGTTGATACGATACACAGAATTGCGTTGTTTCACAACAGGAAAGTGATCCGGGAGTGCAATGAGAGAATCCACACCTGGGCATGATGGATTAAAGAAATTAATGATAATTTGGCATACGAAAACGGTTGCCTGGAGGGCATCCTGATTGTATTTTGGTCATGAACGGTGAGAGAGGCGATCGTTTGAAATTCTAACAATTTTCTGATGAAGGTCGCCCCTAGCAGGTTGAACCAGACGCCGTGACCTCCTTTTGGAGTAGCGTCTCCTAAACACCGCGGAGGCTGTAAAAACCCTTTACCGTGACTGTAAGGTGTTATTCCAAACGGCCACAAGCCTCTCTCCCTTCTGATTATATCTGGCAGGCAATTCTCTCATTTCGCAGGGCGGCTATATTAATGACTCCTTCCGCGGTAGCTATTCCACAACAACTGCCCGCGGGAACTTGAGATTATTGATCGACGCAGAGGCGTTGGCTTCAAGTAAAGCCTCTGCAATCTGAAAACTGTATTGCTAATCAATCACAACGGGCGAGACTTACGGGGTAAAATGTGGAGGTGTAATCATGGGAAAGACCGCAATTGTTATGTCTGGAGGCGGTGCGAAGGGTGCTTTTGAACTGGGCGCTGCACATTATCTCATCAAAGACAAGGAGATCGATCCGGAAGTCATTGTCGGAGTGTCGACCGGCAATCTCAATGCCGCAATGCTGGCGCAGGGCAAAGGATATGTGGGTCTCGTCGGCCAATTGTATGAGCTCGAAAACATCTGGTTCTCTATCGATGAGAATGAAGATGTGTACTATGAACGCTTCGGCGGTATGGTCGGACTCTTGTTAAAAGCCGACAGCATCTACTCGAACAAACCGCTCTGGAAACTCATCAAGGAAAATGTCGACCCGTTCAAGCTCAAAGACTCTGGTCGGATTCTCCGCATCGGTGTCGTAGGGCTGATGGGGGGTGAGTACTATGCGGTGAGTGGCAGGTATGAGAGAATCCTGGACATGATCAGGGCTTCGGCCGCAATCCCGGTCTATTTCAATCCGGTCGATATTGACACGGAGCGCTGGGTGGACGGAGGGGTTAGAAACATAACTCCGTTGGCTTCGGCATTTGCGGCTCTGGCAGAAACGGGTGAGAGCGCAGATTCTACTGTGGATGATCCGGACACGATCTACGTCATTCTCGCCAGCCCCCTCGAGACAAAAAAGATCACTGACGAAAGTAAACTCGACAGCGGAATTGAAATACTATCAAGATCCATTGAATTGCTGACAGACGAGATATACCGCAACGATCTGGAAACTGCGATAAGTATCAACGAAGCGGTGAAGTACTATCACAAGCTGAAGAGCATGCACCAAAACCTCCCGCCTGGTTTCCCGTTCGCCGACCATCGAAACGCCAATATCGTTCTCATAGCGCCCGAAATTCTCCACATGGGATCGCTCGAGTTCGATCGTGTTAAAATCAAGAAGGCGTTCGAGGCAGGCAAGAAGAGGGCTGAGGAGGCATTGACGGCAGCAGAGCAGGCGGACGGATCAAACGTCACCCCGAAAATGTTGCAGAGGACGATTAAGGTCATCAAGTAATCCGAAGTATCTTCATAGTGCGTCGCTGCTTTGATTGGAGTAGAATGGCTCCGGATCGACACGAGCGGAACCATTGTGGCCGGTGAACGACCCAACACACCAGCGAATAGCGATTATTGTCGGAACACATGACCCACCACCGACCCCTGTCATCGAGTTCTGCTGATAGGTGAGTATCGCGGTTCAGGAGAGCGCTCAGCTGCCTTCAGGCACGCCTGGACCCAATTCCTTGGCGAACTGCTCAAGAAAATGCGCATCAAATACGTGCTTATTCTCAAACATCCATTTCAGTACAGGGTAGGTTTCCTCGGCGGCCCGATATACCCGCTGCGTGGTCATCGCATCAAAGACATCGGCAATCGATACGATCTTACTGTACCGATGAATGTATGAGGAACCAATACTGTTCGGATAGCCGGACCCGTCTTCCCGTTCGTGATGCTGGATTATGGGGGCGCATGATTCTTCAGATATAATGTCTGTTTTCTTGATGATATCAAATCCGTACTGGGGGTGTTTTCGGATCATTTCCATCTCAAGAGGCGTCAGTATTCCTCTTTTATTCAGGACTGAATCGGGTATTCTGCTCTTGCCAATATCATGCAGCATAGCACCTGTGCCGAGCTGGTGAAGTTCATCGGCACTTGTAATCCCGACTGCCTGGGCGAGCGCAATCGAGTAAGTGCAGACATTGACACAGTGTGTGTAAGTGCAGTAATCTGTAGACATGACCTTCAGCAGACTGCGAAACGCATCCCGTCTGGAGAGTACGAATGAGACTGTCGATTCCACCATAGCCTGACTGCGCTTGATGTTTTCCCCCCGAGTCGGGTTGTTCAGAACCTCTTCGACCAGGTATTTTGCGCTATCGTAAAAGATTCCTGCCCTGGTCGTTTCCTCAATTGAGGCATCGCTCAAAATCGTTGTCAGGTTGGATTCCACATATTTCTGATAGACGTGACGGTCAGAGTTGGGGACATATAATCTGGGAACGCCATTCTCGATCAGTGTCTTACGAACGTTCTCAGTGAATGGCAATCTTTTCGATCTATACAGCACATAGGTTCCGTCGTGGAGCGTGTACAGATCAAAATCGAGAACGCTGTCAATCCTGAGCGATTCTAGGTAGATTGTCAGATAACCGCCGTGCTGCATCTTCATTCGCTGTGCTCTGGTTGTTCGTTAGACTTAGGATCTTTGCTCTGACTATATACAAGGCGAGAACAATCGTCAATATAAAAAGTAAATGCTCCGACTTCACTACTCTGCTGAGTCGGGGAGGTCGGGGTAATACAGATATTTCTTACACCTGACTCTGATCACGGTAAGCTGACCAAAAGAGCCGACATCAAAGCGCGCAGGGCGTGGGGCCGCTTGAGAATATGTAGGCAATCAGATAGACAGCGTCGTCGATGTCGATCGCACCTGAGCAGTCTGCATCACCCGATTCGAGCGGATCGGGGGCGGGACCGCTGGCGAAAATATACTGTATAAGAAACACAACATCGTCGATATCAACAGCTCCATTACCGTCGGCATCTCCCGCCACATATGTCTGCAGATCGACATAAACCGAATCGATATCTGTCGTCACCGTTGCCGCACCATCAGAGAATTCGAAATAGTAGTCGTACCATCCGCCTGATGTGACCGTGACTTCAGTTTCGAACAGTGTGCCGGATGCGTAATCTTTCACACATGCGCTCATAGGGTGGAGATCAAGTTCGACATGAAAGTCTCTTATGACTGCGAGATGATTGTCGGTGTCAGTGTACGTAACCGATGCTGAGATCAACCTTCCCTCTCCCGCAACGGCTGACGCACCTGACAGTGTCGGAGCGTTATTGGACGAATAGTCGGAGAGATTCGATTGAGGCTGAAAGATAGCGATCTTCCCCCAGTCATTAGTCGCCATACCCGACAGGCTCTGTGTGGCTGTCACCGGTGCAAGGACTATGAGATTCGAAGGAGGCGGCCAGTCGGACCATCCCGGCTGCGCTGTCAGGTCGGAGATATTACACGACATCGAAAGAGCGTTTCCGGAAATATTCGTTGTGATGTTTCCAATTTGAGAGAATGAGCTGTCGGCGGGATCGATCTTATAGAGTCCTGGGCCGATCAACAACGGCACGCTGGCGTAAACAAATGCGTACGCGATAGAATCGGTGGCATCGGGATCGATTATTCCGACGGAGTACACAAAGAAGGTGAATCCGGAGCTGGTCGGGAATCCTCCACCATTGTTCTCGAACCTTACGTAGAGCTTAGTGTCGGAATAACTGCCGTAGCAGTGTGTTATATCGAGATAGCTCGCTGATGTACCCTCGGCGTCACCGGTGGGATCAGCGCCGAGATCGGCGAGCAGATATGACGGCACCGGAAATGTACCACCAATGTTTTTCGGAGACTGTGTCACCACCACCGTATCCAGCTCCGATCTGTTGTACCATTCGAACTGCGAGGTGGTCGTGACATATTCGGCGGTAGCTGAATATGTGTAGACAGAACATACCTGATACAGCTCAGTCATTTCTGCTAGATTCCATGCGTTCACAGCCGGATCGCGATAGATTATCTGGTGCACAATCGAGAACTCATCTGCGAGTGAATCGGCAACATCGAAGTCGAACTGGACATTGTCACCGGCCGCGCTGGAAAATGTCGGCGCGAATGGATCTGAGAAAGTCTGAGAGAAAGCGTTTCCACCCGTGAATATGCAAAGCAGAATAAATGAGAATATCAGAGCTCGTTTCATGGTAATATCTCCTCGGCATTCGAAATAGTGAGACCGTATAGTTTCAATATATCCCGAATCGGTGATCATGCAAGCCGAAGCTCGGTATCATGCAAAAAAAGAGCCAGCTCGGGTTGCACGAATTCCACTTCATTACTTCCTGCTTCGACTTCTAAGGCGCCTCAAGCATCTTACACCAAACCAAACGAAGTTCAATATAACGGCCACAGCTAACGGGAACTTCAAGTCACTAAACTCCAAGTCACCAAGACTATCGACCTTAAGGACACAAGTCACAAAAGCGAGAAACGTCAAGGCTGTTGCCATAAACTCAGGCTGATTAACAAATGCCACTACCAAATCCCAAGGAGTTCGGCCCGTCACCTCCGGCACAGGGCCACCCTGATCCTTTTCTGATGCCCCCTGCTCTCTATAGTCTTCTTGTTGATCCGGTGTACCGGTGCTCGCAACTTCTGCTGTACTATCTTTTTTAGCAATGAGAGAAGCTGGCGGGTCAGTGTGGTCCCTTAGATCTGGCGCATCGTCCAACTCAATTACTAAGCGTTTTATCGCCATGGTTATAGCCCGACTCCGGAAGCAATCTGTTCCGCCTTGCACCATGAGAGCTCAATCGCTTTCTTCAGCAATTGAGGAATGTCGGATGCCGCTAAGCCGTCACTCTTGAAATAGTCGATGTCAAGATACAGACCGCACTGATTGAAGCGATCAGATTCAAATTGGAAGTACCGCCCGGCTTCATCCTTGTGTATCGGTCCCCCTGAAACCCGGACGTCAAAAACATCTTCTCTTAACTCGATTGTAAACTGAAAATCTGTTTCCTCCCCAATCAGCGATCTAGCTTTGTCAGAAAAAAGAGTCTCAAATGAGGCTTTATTGATCGCTTCAAAGGAGTGCTCCGACGGCACGAAGATCTTTGTTCTTGCCCCGAAGCGAGTTGGCGTCGGAATTTTGAATTGATCGTATTCTTGCAGCGATTTCCAGAAGCGTGATGCGCGATCTGCGAAATAGTTGCGTGTTGCCGGATCCAAAGTGACGTAGCCGGCGCTCTTATAGCCGACGAAAGCTCCCTCCCGCTTAACACCTTCTGAATCGTCACGGAAATTGACAACGTTCGAATCGATCTTCCAGTGGGGGAAAAGGTTCCTGCGTCTGACATAGTCGGCGATGCGTCCCCGTACGTCTAAGAAACTGCCTAAGGCGGCATAACGAACCTCCAAGACGTGTTCAGCTAACATCTTTCCGTCTGCTTTGGCTTTTGTCATGATTCATCTCCTTGGAGAGCAGGACCAGTTCTAATCTTGCAGGCGTTTCCCCTGCGCCCTATGCTGCGGCTTCAAGACTCGCATGAACCTCGTGCGAATCGAGACAGCATCAATATTAGCTTGCCGCCCTCACCTTCTAACAAGTCTGACATTTTATATGCTGGGCTAATTCTAATATAGCGTGATGCAACTCTTTTGCAAGGCTAAGCTGGGCTAGCACAATAAAAAAACGACTATGACTTTGGATTTCGGACTGCTGATCTAATCACCGTGCTTAAAGAGCGGATTGAGGCGTTGAAGACTTCTATACTTGATGAAGGCTCGTACGCGATAGCCTGCACCGCAGACATCAACGCCGGATCGCGGCAGCTCACCAAGGAATCAAGAGACGTCATCCGGAATCCTGGACCCAAGATTAGGCAGAATCATCGCAGCAAGTAATCAAGTAGCTTGCCAGCCACAACAGCGACAGCTGCTCCACCGATTGCCCCAACAAAGATCGCCAATGCTTTAAGTATACCATCAGAAGTAGGTTTTGCAAGACCCATTTCTCACCTCCACCATATAATTCGGCAGAGGCTGTTCAAAACATGAACAGTTTCATGAAGCTGCTCAATATCTGAACAATCTTATAATGAAATTGGGAAAAGAAAGTCAACAAAACGGTACATCCCCGATGTGGGATTGTTCTATGCAATAGTTCCCACAAAAAAGGAGCCAGCTCGGGTTGCACGAGCTGACTCCAGATCCAGTCCTAATCGCCCTGGGGATAGGGCATTGGTAAGGCAAGTGCAGAGGAATGTGCACTGTGATTATATTATACTTAATTACTCTTATTTGTCAAGCCAAAACATCCAATTGTCCACATGAATTGAGAATTCTTGTGCAGCCTCAATCGATGACTGCGGCTGGTTGAATTGCCTCTTCAGGAAGAGTCGATTAAGTCCACATGAACCGCGCTGTCAGGAACCCTCCCTGACAGCTAAGTGAATCGTGCAGGAAGGGATTCCTGCCCGCGCGGAAATCCTTGTGAAGCCTCAAATTCCAGTGGTTGGTGTACGTCCGCGTGAACCAACTTCTGAACGAAAGAAATAGGCAGGATCACTCCGTCACGCACTGCGTGACTACGGATCGCTGCCCTACAAAAGACCGGAGGGATATCAGCTTCTTAGTTGTTGAGACAGATGATGGAGGAAAAGGCCGACATCGGTGACGACACCGACTGCCTGTGATGAGCCTCTATCGCTCAGCTTCGTGACAACCGAGGGGTTAATGTCTACGATGATGGTTTTCGCCTTCGATGGCAGCATGTTGCCGACGGCTATCGAATGCAGCATGGTTGAGAGCATCAGTACAACATCGATGTCCTGCAGCGCCTCGGCGTACTTCTCCTGTGCCAGGTTCATGTCAGTGATTACTTCAGGCAGCGGACCATCATCGCGAATCGATCCGGCCAGAACAAATGGGACATTATGCTTGACGCATGAGTACATGATCCCCGATTTGAGCACCCCCGATTCCACAGCCGCTGCAATCGATCCGGCGCGATAGATTGTGTTGATGGCTCTAATGTGATTTCTGTGGCCGTCGCTGACCGGAAGGCCGTTGTCGAGGTGGATTCCGAGCGATGTGCCGTAGAGCGACTGTTCGATGTCATGAACCGCTAGCGCATTGCCCGACAATACGAGATCGATATGACCATTTTCTATCAAGCTGCAGAGAGCATGTGACGAGCCGGTGTGAACGACGACCGGGCCGGCAACTATGGCGGTCTTGACATCGGGCGGTGATATGATCTGCGCTACACGCCTGACAGCCAGCTCGACCCGCCTTTCGGATGATATCTCGCTGGTCATGAATGCGAAATCGGATCTGTCTCTATCGCGAAATTGCGGGAGAACGCGGACTCCTTCGACACCACAGACGATCATGTCTCCCCGCTTCACATCGCGAAGTTTGCGGCAGACCGGGCCATTATCGCTGATGACAATCACAGCATCCATTCTCTGATTCCGGACATTAACCCAGGCATCATTGGAGAATACCTTCGTTACATGGTTTGTGGTCGAGTAGAAGTCATTAGGAACGACACTGTCCGCCTCAGCCGGCAGTACGCTGATTTCGTGTGGTGAGTCGAGGAAACAGCCGAGAGAGCTTAGCCGCGGGAGCAGCGAGCCGATTTTCTCAGCTTCTCCGGTTATCTCGATTTTTGCCAGCGATGGGTCGAGATTCGTCTTACCCATGTCAAAGGAGACAATCTTGAACTGAGCCTCAGATTTTATGACCGTATCGAGGATTTCGGACATGATGCCGGAATCAATTATATGCCCTTCAACGACAACAACTTCTCGACGCATGCATCTCTCCCATGGTGACTATGTATCTATCGGATGCCCTTCCTATAGTGTATCGGCAAATTAACCGCATGTATGAGAGGATGCAGGGTAGTCACTTGCGACCACTGCGCCACCGCATTTGCACCCTTCATTGGTCGAAGATACTTCTTGACAGAACTTGAATCAGGCCATAATATTAAAGTAGTAACTGACGTTACCCCCTCTTTACTCGCCGTCGAGCAGACAGCATTAAACGAGTTATGTCCAGATGCGTCTTATTATTCGGTTAGATAATAGTGTGCTTTTCCATATCAAGGAGTGTGTGTTATGAAAGCCAGCAAAGTGATGGTTCTGGTTGTGTGTCTGGCGTTCCTTCTTGGAGCAGTCCCGTCGTCGATTGCCTGGGATGGACGCGTAGTTCCTCTGATCTCGACTCCTGATGTCGATGATCCGGAGCCGATCACCGAGGGTGATCCGTGGGATGACAACGATGACGGCGGTCCTGATGGTGCAAACATCGGACCGAATATCATCATCGTCAATCAGCTCGGGCTGCCATGGTGGTTCACGAAGTATCATGTCGTGATTTCCAAGGTCAAACCGGCAAACGTTGACGCGACCGACCGAAAGGTAATTAGGAAAAAAACCACCACAAGCAAGTAGTTAGGTATATGTCCACACCAGATAGCCCAAAATTCAGAGCGGAGCTTCTGCAGTTAGAGCTGTATAGCTCCAATCGTGATCTGAAAAAGGCTGCGGCTAAAGTCGTGGATCTCGAATCGGCGTATCCGAATCTGTCGCACAATTCACCGCGCTTCTTGCTTTTGAAGGCCACTCTGTTCAATCAGACAGGCGACTATATGGAGGCAATTTCGACAGCTTCTAAAGCATACGATCTTGTCAGGGATACCTCAGATCACGAACTCCTTGCTCTTGTCCAGACTGAGCTCGCGAGAGCCAGTCAGTACTTAGGAGATACAGATCGCAGCGAACGCGAGTATAGGGATGTTGCGGCTACTTACCGACGCTGCGGAAATACTTTAGGAATCATAGACACGCTCAACAAGATAGCAGGCATCCGCTATCTCAGGGCCGACTATGACGAAGCCTGCAGCCTGCTCGGTGAAGCGGGCAGATGTGCTGAAGAGCTCGGCGATGAGTTACGCCTGGCCAGAATCAGCGGTAACCTTGGACGAATTGCGATCCGTCAGGGAAAATTCCACGATGCTGTCGATAAGCTGTCTGTTTCCATCGAGAAGCATGGCAAGCTCGGCAATCATGTAAGTCTTGCGCGATCATTCCTATCCCTCGCGCTTGTTGAGATTCGCCTGGCGAATTTCGACTCTGCGAGGCGCAATCTCAAGAAGGCTCTGTTGATTATCCGCGAGCAGACGCTGCGGCGCGAACTTGCGATCTATTTCGAGTACAAGGGAGAACTGCTTCTGGCGCAGGGAAATCTCGACAAAGCGCTGAGTGCGGCAAACAACGCAATCGAGGCGGGTTCCGCAGTGGCTGCCGAAGGCGACCTCCTCAGTCAATCGGAGCGGTTGAAAGGTCAGATTCTCTTCAAGCTGCGCCGTATTGATGAGGCAGAGGAATCAGCGAACAAGGCTCTGCATGTTGCGGAGAGAATCGACGAAAAGCTCGAAATCGCCGAGAGCGTCAAGCTTCTCGCTGAGATTTCTGACGCAAAACGTTGTGAGACCGACAGTAAACAGCAGTTGGAGTATTCAGTTGCATTGCTGCGCAGTCTCGGCACAATCTATGAGCTTGCCGATTGTTTTCGGCGAGCATGCGAATTGAGTTGGGTGGATGTGTCCGCCAAGGCTCATTATCAGCAGACTGCAATCGAGCTGTACAGTACGATTGGACTCGACTTGGATATGTTCAGGAAACCTGAGGCGATTGAGGCGGCTCCTCAGAACAGACATATATATATTGTCACAGGAGCTACTGGCGAATCGGTGCGGATTGCGACGGCGAACCGCCAGATGCGCTCGATATTGAGGGTCGTCAATCACTGCAAGGATTCCGACATTCCGATTCTGATTACCGGCGAGACAGGGACCGGCAAGGACCTCCTTGCGAAATATATCCACCATTCGTCGATAAGATCGGGGGAACCGTTTATCCCGGTCAACTGCTCCGCGATACCGAAAGATCTCGCGGAGAGCGAATTGTTCGGGCATGTCAAGGGATCATTCACTAATGCTGTCGAGGATAAGCAGGGACTTGTGTCAGCTGCCGATGGTGGCACCCTGTTCCTGAATGAAATCGGTGAGCTTCAGAAATCGCTCCAGGCGAAACTGCTTGGCTGTCTGGAAGAAAAACGAGTGGCAAGAATCGGTGACACAGTCGCCCACCCAGTCAATTTCAGATTGATCACCGCGACCAACCGCGATTTGGAGGAAGATGTCTCCGAAGGCGCGTTCCGTCAGGATCTTTACTTCAGGATAGCGGTGATGACTCTCGAACTTCCCCCCCTCCGACAGAGAGGCGAGGATCTGGTGGAACTGATCAAGTTCTTCCTCTGCGAAAATGGAATCCGTCTCGGTGATGTGAATGGGATTTTCGATCATCAGAGTATCCCGAATATTCTCGGGTATGGCTGGCCCGGCAACATACGCGAACTGAGGAACGAGATTCAGCTCTGCGCGCTGGAGTATCCCGGAGATCCTGTCGGCGTTGTGACATCGCTCGAAGCCAGACTCTCCAAGCCGATCGATTCGAAAGGCATCGAATCGGCAAGTGGCCTTTCCCGGCAACTCGCTGAATTCGAACGGAACCGTATAAGAGAGGCGCTAAAGTTGACAGATGGCGTCATCCGCAGAGCCGCGCAGATCCTGCAGATTCCGGAGGCGACACTGCGCTCCAAGATGAGAAGACACGATATGTGATGCGTATAATCGAATAACTACCCCCACGTCTTGCGCGTGCATTTAAACGCAAGTGATACAGCCGGTTATCATAGGATACCGGCTGTATTCGTTTGTTGTGGAGCATATTCTGCGCTTCGGACTTTTGCGGTACATGCGACGGCAATAGCCGCCGAACATCCACATTGTGTGTAATCAGTTTATAGACAGCGAGTTACAGCCATTGAATCCGAGTGAAAGCCCGACAGCCTCTTTGGCACAACTGTTGCGTAAGAGAAGGTCGGCATATACATAGAAGTAAGTCTCTGGTTGGCTCGGTTTGGGCAAGCTGAACTGGATCTTGCTATCAAGCTATGGTTTTGGGCGGTCCCTATCTACTGCGGCAGGTAGATAGGGACTTTTGTATGCCCGGTTATAATGACTCGAAATCTTGAGTTTTGTGCAATCAGGTAAATGTCTTTCTTAGAGAATCGTGAAGATTCACTCTCCGGAATTAATATTTGCATTTAGCTCCAAAATGCTTATCTTCGCCGCAATTAACCAAGCACCAAATAGCAATGGAGGAAAATCGAATGAGGACACTAATTTCTATTCTTGCTATCCTGCTCCTGATATTCGCGGCAGGATGTGGCGGCGATGCTGAAGAGACTCCCGAATCCAAAATGGAAGAGGCGGTTCAGCCGAAAACCACACCCCCACCGGCATCACAACCTGCAGCAGCCGGTATTACGATGGCAATCGGTGATACTGTCACGACCGCGAGTGGTCTGAAGTATGTCGACATAACAGTTGGCGATGGACCATCACCGACCAACGGCCAGATGTGCGAGATGCACTACACCGGCTGGCTGACAAACGGCACCAAGTTTGACTCCTCGCGCGACAGAGGCCAGACATTCCAGTTCCCGATCGGTAAAGGTAGTGTAATTAAGGGATGGGATGAAGGCATAGCGTCGATGAAAGTTGGCGGCCAGAGAATGCTGATTATCCCATCCGACCTCGCCTATGGTCCCGGCGGCCGACCGCCTGTAATTCCGCCGAAATCGACACTAATTTTCGATGTCGCGCTGATCGGCGTTAAGTAGAATATCTGTTCTCGAATATTGAGCGGGCCACGATTGCGCTTTAGCGCAGTCTGGCCTGCCTTTCTTTGGCATGTGTATCAATCCCGTTGAAGTCGAGTCTTGTAGGGTGGAACATGTTCCACCGATTCTTCTGGCACACTTCTGCCTTAGCGTTCACCGCAATTCTCCGAAGCTCGGGCTTGTAGGCGAATGAACGATGAGGATCAACAAGGTGGTGGAACACGTTCCACCGACTCTTTTAGCACACTTCTGCCACAGCGTTCACCGCAATTCTCCGATGCCCGGACTTGTAGGCGGATGAACGATGAGGATCAACAAGATGGTGGAACGCGTTCCACCCTGCAAGACCCCCTGCCGCTGAAATCTCCCTTGACTGATCGGTTCAAACACCTTTATTGCTCTCTTTCAGGAGGTGGTATGGCTGAGCCGAAAGTCGATCTCGAACTCGCAATAGAACACGGACTATCCGAAGACGAATACGATTGGATTCTCAGGATTCTCGGGCGGACGCCTACCTACACCGAACTCGGTATATTCTCAGTCATGTGGTCGGAGCATTGCTCGTATAAGAACTCAATCGCGCTCCTGAAGACTCTCCCCCGCGAAGGCTCTGCGCTCCTGACCAAGGCAGGCGAAGAAAACGCCGGAGCTATCGACATCGGGGACGGCCTCGCGGTTGTATTTAAGATCGAATCGCACAATCACCCCACAGCAGTCGAGCCATACCAGGCCGCAGCCACCGGTGTCGGCGGGATTTTGCGCGACATATTCACAATGGGTGCACGCCCGATCGCGTGTCTTAACTCGCTTCGTTTCGGGCATCTCGATCAGCCGAGGGCGCGGTATCTATTTAACGGAGCGGTCAAAGGTATCGGCGACTACGGAAATTCGTTCGGTGTGCCGACAGTCGGCGGTGAGGTCTATTTCGAGGACTGCTACGCTGGAAATCCACTCGTCAACGCAATGGCTGTCGGGATTGTCAAGACCGATGGTCTTATCAGCGCAACTGCCAAGGGCGCCGGCAATCCTGTGTATATCGTCGGTTCATCGACAGGCCGCGACGGCGTCCACGGAGCGACATATGCATCTGAAGGAATATCTGAGGCAACGGAATCAAAGAGACCGTCGGTGCAAATCGGCGATCCATTTATGGAGAAGCTCCTTCTCGAAGCGACACTCGAAATAATCAGAGAGGACCTGATCGTAGGGGTGCAGGATATGGGCGCGGCGGGGATCACCTGCTGCACGACCGAAATGTCTGCGCGCGGAAAGTCGGGCATGGATATCGATCTGACCAAAGTGCCGGTGCGCGAAGACAATATGACACCGTACGAGATAATGCTCTCCGAATCTCAGGAGCGGATGCTGGTATGCGTGAAGAAGGGGAACGAGAATAGCGTGCAGGAAATTTTCAAGAAGTGGGGACTGCATGCAGTGCAGATCGGTACTGTCATTGATGAGGATAGGCTTATCGTTCGCAATAATGGACAGGTCGTCGCTGACATGCCGGCAGATATTCTCGTGCTTGGCGGAGGAGCTCCGATATACAAGCGCGAGACGAAATGTCCGTCGTACCTCGATGAACTCAATAAACTTGACATACAAGATATTGCCGTTCCGAACGATCTCGATGATTCGATGATTAAGCTGATCGGATCTCCGTGTATTGCCGACCGTAGCTGGATATATCACCAGTACGATCAGACAGTCAGAACGAACACCGCTGTCGCTCCGGGGTCCGATGCTGCTGTGATGAGAATTCGAAAGACAAAGAAGGCTCTTGCATTGACGACCGACTGCAATGGACGGTACTGCTATCTCAATCCGAGGCGCGGCGCTGAGATCGCTGTATCCGAGGCTGCGCGCAATATCACCGCATCTGGCGGACGGCCTGTTGCGATCACCAACTGCCTCAATTTCGGGAATCCGTACAAGCCGGAAATGTACTGGAATTTCACGGAGGCTGTCGGTGGAATGGGTGAGGCATGCAGAGTCTTCGAAACACCGGTGACTGGCGGCAATGTCTCATTCTACAACGAAGACCAGATCACCAATCGTGCAGTATTCCCGACACCGGTAATCGGAATGCTCGGGATCATCGACGACATCGCGCATATCACGACACAGCATTTCAAGGATGATGGTGATATCATATTGCTGATTGGCGAGACACACGAAGAACTCGGCGGATCGGAGTATCTGAAAATCGTCCACGGCAAAATCTGCGGCGACTGCCCGCAGCTCGACCTGCAGCATGAAAAGCTCGTACAGGATGCAGTCAGGAACTTGATTACATCCGGGCTATTGAAATCATGTCATGATCTATCCGAAGGCGGGCTTGCGGTAGGACTTGCAGAATGCTGCATCACTGATCGCGAGAATCAGATCGGCTGCAACGTGAAACTCGAATCTGATCTTCGCCACGACATTCTGCTCTTTGCGGAGTCGCAATCGAGGTTCATCGTGACGGTGACCGCGAAGGATGTTGGCAGGGCATCGAAGCAGTTGCGCGATGCAGGAATAACGTTCGCACAAATCGGAAGTGTCGGCGGAGACAGGCTGAAGATCAATTCAATGATTGATTGTTCGCTAACTGATCTGTCAGCGGCATATTTCGCCACGCTCCACGACTTTATGGATCGCCCAATCGAAGTGTAGAGGTCATTCTTCGTTTGTAAGTGCGACCACCTCACAAGAAGTCAGTTCTCTAACTTCATTGATTTCGGAGCCCTTCCGAACGATGATCTTTGCCTTGTCTGCAGGCAACTCGCTCAGATCAATATCGCCGTGGAATCTCCATTCCTGTTCCGGCTCCCAGTTGCCCGATTTCTCACCTTTATTCTGGAAGTATGGCTTGTCGCAATCTCGCATGTTCTGAAAGATATTTGGAGTGGCATAGATTACGGGTCTGATTCCAATCGATTCGGCGAAATTCCTCTCAATTGCAATTCCATACGGTTCGAAATTCCAGCGAACAAACCGCGCGCGCCATTTCATGAGGGTTACGGCGTCTGCCGGATGGCGCTCTGTCAGCGAGACGACTTCGTAGCCCCCCTGAATGCGTTCTCCTGTGCCGAAGATTTTGCTGGTTTGCAGGATATTCTTGAGAGAGTTCAGTGCGCGATGAGAATAACTGCCTGCAGATGCTATCATTTCATCATAGTAGTCGAACGACTTCTGATTTGGCCAGGGACCATCGAAACTTCGAGTCCAGTGTGTTAGATAGTCCCACGATTCATGCTTCGAGATAACGATGCTGGATTTGTCTGGCGGATTGTAGAGTCGGCGCGAGGATTTCGTGTACGGAGTCGAGAATGTGTGATCTGTGACCGCATCACACCTTGCGTGACCAGCAATCATCATCGCAAGGTTGCCTTCGGGATTCACAGATACCGGCAAAACCAGATCAGCGTTCCCGATTGCAGTACGATCTCTGTCGAGCCACCAGTCTTTCGATGATTTTCCGGATGATTCGACGGCACTGATCCGGGTTATCGAGTTGTTGAGGTCAAAAGATTCAAGTAGCTCATTAGGCGAGCCGCTCATCGACGATGGCACGATCAGATCGAGCGGGACTTCCAGTTTGCTAGCCAGATATGTCACCAGTTCGTATGTGTTCATACCGACGCTTGATATCAGTCCGAATCCCTCGCACGCGGCATAATTGGCGGCGGCGATGGTATTCACCACCCACGCATCTGATCCGGTCGGTTGTTTGGATTGACGGGAGTTAAGAATAAGCGCCACCTTCTGACAGCGCTCATCCTGTATGCTCGAAGTATTCAGTTGTGCACCCCTCTTTGTGTGCTTGTCAAGTTACAAGATGAAGGGCCATCGAAAACGAGCATGGCAGATGGCTAATGACACTGACCCTCACAAATATCTATGAACTTAATTGCCCTCTGATAATAGTCATAGATCCGGGCATACGTAATACTCACGTCCTCACCATGAGATATTCTATTCCTATTGGCAACGATGCTATCAACCGCATCCTTTAGTTCTCCCTCTGTTTGCCTTTCAATTGCAGCTTCCCATTCGCGGCTGAACAGCCCAATCAGCTTAAGTATCTTCCCCATCTTTGGATTTCGGAACTCCCGCAGTTTGCCATCTATAAAATTCGCTACAGTTGGAGAGGACTGCTCGTGTGCGTGCTTTATCAATATTTCTCTGATGCCAATCTCTAGAAAGCCGGACACAAGAACACAAAGGTACCGAGCCCAGTGCGACTGCAGCTCAATTTGCTCAGATAGCAGTCCAATTTGTCCGAATAGATGGTCTAGCCTTTTTTGATAGAGAACAATTTTAATGTTGTTCATCTTACGTTCTCAAATGCAGTAGTAGCCAGAGAAATCCTCTTATAGACGATGGTTTCATCAGCAGTACCAGTGTGAGTAGCACCGAGAAAATCTCGGTCATTCAACAAGGCTTCATAACTTTCTCTTACAGCATCCATGTCTTCGATATTACCGGCTTCGAGTCTTCTTGCTATTCCCGTCATGATTGCATCAAAGACAGCCGCATTGAGCGCTCTAAGAGGCTTAAAGGCCCTGTCACCGATCGATTCGTTAACTAGCTGAACAGTATTGGAAAAGACTTCTGTTAGTTTTTCCGCTGACTGCAACTTCAGACTCTTATTCTTAGCCATGTATGAGTTGAGGAAATCTTTCATCGGTCTAGAATAGTTCTCGATATCAAACAACATCGCAAAAAAGCGCAGTATCAATTCCTGATCTCTCATGCGGCTGCTTACATTGCCATAGACTAAACGCCAGAACTTATTCTGATTGAGTTCATCCAATAATCGATTAAACTCCCCGTGGTACATGCATGCTCTGATTTCTTGAGGATGCAGGTGTGTTCCTCCCGTGTTCAAGCGTTCAAAAATATGATAGATACTGCTGTCGTCTTCGGAAGGTTCGTCCTGCTTTACGATAGTTGCATGTAGAATAGAGTCGTCCAATCGACGTCGGTCTTCATCTTTCAACTTCTTGTATGTCATGCCTCGAAGCTGTTTTTGAACATTCGTGAGTTCGAATTCTCGCCCAGTATGTGCAAAAATGCCTTCGTAGAAATATTGGAGGGTGCGAAGTCTCTGCTGTCCATCAATGACCAAAAGGTGCTGGGTCTCTTTTTCCTTAGACAAGAAAATACCCGGTACCGGTAGACCAAGTAGAAGAGATTCAACGAATCGTGATGCCTGATTAATGTTCCAAACGAATCCACGTTGGAAGGTGGGTACCAAGATGCTTTCGTTAGCAATCCGTTTTACCAATCCGTCTATTGGATAGTCCGCCCCATAACTGGTGATCGCATACTTGAAGAGCAGGACTTCAGACTCATCACCTAGCTCGTCCTCAATCTCTTCGTCTTCGAGTTCGAAATCATTCTTCATCTCTGCTCCCCTGAAATCACATTACTCATACTGAGACTACAAGCTCACCGCTACAAATATAGTAAATTGACATCGCAATTCCAATACATGAAAATGAACTCAAGCGTCGAATCCGCAAGGGATTCGACCTACATTTTCAATGCAGCGATCCTCATTTCAGCTTGCCGACTGCAGATTCAGCGGCTTCGAGGATCTTACCGGTTCGCACCAACTCGGCCATCTTGTTGATATCGTCATACAGCGGCCGGTCTTCTTTCATATACTTCACATGCTCACGGATCAGTTCATAAACAGCGTTAGAGCCTCTGCTCAGCTTGAGCGGTTTTCTGAAATCCGCCGCCTGCGCTCCGCAGAGCAATTCAATGCCGACCACTCCGCAGGCATTGTCGATAATCTGGCGCGTCTTGATCGCGCTGGTCATGCCCATCGACACGAAATCTTCCTGATCCGCGGCGGCTGGAATCGACCCGGTCGCGGCCGGGTGCGAAAGGACGCGATTCTCGCATATAAGAGCGCCCTGTGTATACTGAGTCAGCATCATGCCGGAGAACATACCGGCACCTTCGGTGAGGAATGCAGGTAATCCGACTGACAGATTCTTGTTGAGCAGTCTATTCGTGCGCCTTTCCGATATGACGGCAATCGTTGTCACCGACATCCCGATAAATTCGAGTGGGAATGCTATCGGTGTGCCCTGGAAATTCGCGCCGGTCAAGACAACGCCGTCGCCCTCATCCGGGAAGAAGATCGGATTGTCACCGACGCCGTTGAGCTCGGTTTCGATCATTTCGCGGCAGAATCGATATGTATCCTTGGCGGTGCCGAGGACCTGCGGGGTCGAGCGCATGGAATAGGCATCCTGGACTTTCTTATCTTTCTGAGCGAGAATTTCGCTGTCGGCGGAAAGTCTCCGGATGTTTTCGGCACACTCGATCGCGCCTCTATATCCCCTGATTTTGTGCAGCCGCTCGTCGTACGCAAGCATATTAGCTTTCAACCCTTCGAGAGTCATAACCGCGGCGATTTCGGCTGTCTTTGTGAATGTGTCCGCATCGAGAAGCTGCAACGATGCCATGCCGGTAATCACATTGGAACCGTTGATCGACGCGAGACCATCGCGAGCCTCGAACACGACCGGCTCGATACCGGCCTTCTGCAGCGCAATCTTGCTCGGCAGCCGCTCGCCCTTGTAGAACGCTTCTCCTTCGCCGATCAGTACCAGTGCCATCTGCGACATGGGCGAAAGATCGCCGCAGGCCCCAACAGAGCCTTTCTGACACATGACTGGAGTGACACCTTTGTTCAGGAGATCACGCATTGTTTCGACGATTACAGGGCGGCATCCGGAATGCCCCTGAGAAAGAACATTTATCCGCGATAGGATTGCTGCACGCACAATCTCCTCAGCCATCGGTTCGCCGTAACCGGCGGCATGGCTGTATACGATATATTTCTGGAATGCCTTGATTTGCTCCGGCGGCAGAAAGACCTCGGATAGCTCGCCGATACCGGTCGTGATGCCATACATGACAGCATGTTCGGCAATTTTCTTGTCGACGAATGAGCGGCAGTGTCGGATTCTGTCAAATGCGGCGTCGGATACAGTGACTTGCTCTCTCTGTCTCGCAACCCGCAGTACACCCTCTATCGCTAATCTGCCATTACCTATAGTAAGCGCCATTGATACCTCCTGAAATTCAGTTGCCAAAGATAACAAGAAGCGGCAGAAATCCAAGCTGATTTTGCCGTTTGGGGCGCCAGATCGAGGATCAGAAAACGGTTTACAAACCGGTGTGTGTGTGTTATACTCCTGCCGATTTGTCATGAATGAAAAACAACGGACCATAAAGAATCCGGTTTCCCTGGAGGGAATCGGCCTGCACACCGGTTGCAGGTCTAGAATCACCTTCAAACCGGCCCCAATTGACCACGGCATAAAGTTCGTGCGGGCGGATATAGACACCCGTCCGGAGATTCCCGCGCTCGTTGACCACGTCGTCGAATTGAATCGTGGGACTACGCTCGCGATCAACGGTGTCAGGGTCTACACTGTGGAACATGTACTTGCGGCGATTTCCGGTCTCGAGATCGACAATATCATCTGCGAACTGGACAATGTCGAACCGCCGGTGTTTGATGGCTCAATCGAACCGTATGTCGACAAGCTGCAGGCCGCTGGACTGGTCGATCAGGAGGCCGAACGGCGGATTTTCATTATGGATGAGTTGATGGCGCATTCCGAGCCGGATCGCAAAGTCGATATTGTTGTGACACCCTCGGATGATGTCAGAATCACATTCATGATTGACTATGCAAACCCTGCCCTCGGGACGCAGTACACGTCGCTGGTATCGCTCAAGGATGAGTTCGTGGATGAATTCGCGCCTGCGCGCACTTTCTGCTTCCTGTCGGAAGTTGAGGATATGAAGTCGCAGGGAATTATCAAGGGAGGGGGGCTGGACACGGCGATTGTGATTGTAGACAAAGAGCTGACCCCGGATGTGGTTAGACGATTCAAGGATGAGTTCAACATTTCTGAGGATATCACAGTCGGTGAGAGCGGCATTCTTAACGATAAGAAGCTGAGATTCCCCAACGAACCGGTTCGTCATAAAGCTATCGATCTGCTTGGAGATATGACCCTGGTCGGCGTGCCGGTAAGGGCGCATTTCCTGGCGGCTCGTTCCGGTCATGCTGCGAATGTCGCCGTCGCTAAGAAGATCAGGGCACTCTATCAAAAGCGGCTGCTATCAGAAAAGTATGGCAAGAACGGTATAAAGAAGGGCTACCTGCTCGATATCAATGCTGTCATGGAGCTTCTTCCGCACCGATATCCATTTCTACTGATAGACAGGATCATCGACCTGGAGCCGGAAAAGCGTGTGATTGCGATCAAAAATGTTACAATCAATGAGCCATTCTTCCAGGGGCATTTCCCGGGACATCCCATCATGCCGGGGGTGCTGATAGTCGAGGCCATGGCGCAGGCTGGCGGTTTCATGCTGCTTAATGCGGTCGGGAAGCCGGGTGAAAAAGTGGTTCTCTTCATGGGAATGGACGGCGTACGGTTCAGAAAGCCGGTCACTCCGGGGGATCAGCTCCGATTCGAAGTAGATTTCCTGACTTTCAAGCGGAACATGTGCAAAATGTCGGGGAAGGCTTTTGTAGAGGGAAAACTGGTGGCCGAGGCGACCATGATGGCCGCGGTTGTAGACAAATAGATGTCAGAGACAATAATCCATTCCACAGCGATAGTTGATCCGAAGGCCGAATTAGGGGCGGGTGTTTCTATCGGAGCGCATTCAATCATTGAGTCCAACGTCAGCATCGGTGACGGAACTCAGATTGCGTCGAATGCACTGATCGCATGGGGCGCGCATATCGGCAAGAATGTGAGAGTCCATCATGGCGCTGTCATTGGGACTGTTCCGCAGGATCTGAAATTTGGCGGCGAGGAAACCACCGCTGAGATCGGTGACAATACCGTTATCCGCGAGTACGTTACCGTCAATCGCGGTACTCACGACAAATGGAAAACAGTTGTCGGTTCAGATTGCCTATTAATGGCATATTCCCATGTCGCGCATGACTGTCAGGTTGGCGACAAGGTGATTATGGCGAATTCGGTCAATCTCGGAGGACATGTGCAGATTGGCGAGCAGGTTATTGTCGGAGGGATTGTGCCGGTGCACCAGTTCACAAGAATCGGCAAACATGCAATCATCGGTGGCGGATTCAGGGTAGTGCAGGATGTCTGCCCGTACGCTCTCGCTGCCGGCAATCCCCTAAGAATAGTCGGTCTCAATCATGTAGGACTCAGCAGGCGCAACTTCCCGAAAGAAACACTTAAAGTCCTCAAGAATGTCTACAAGATCATATTCTTCTCAAAACTAAATACTTCGCAGGCGCTCAAGCGCATCGAAGACGAAATCGAAATGATCCCCGAAG
The DNA here is from genome assembly GCA_018820315.1 of Candidatus Zixiibacteriota bacterium. Taxonomy (NCBI): domain Bacteria; kingdom Pseudomonadati; phylum Candidatus Zixiibacteriota; species Candidatus Zixiibacteriota bacterium. The sequence continues at coordinate 26,004 of JAHJOQ010000056.1, forward strand.
TCATAGACATCATCGATTTCATCAAATCCTCCAAGCGTGGGATTGTGAAGGCGTAGGTAATTCAGTCGATCAGGCAAGGCAGGGGTAATTCACTCTAACGACACCCGCTAATTTTCTTAATCCTTTGTATATCAGTCAATTAACGTCCTTTCAACACCTTCGACAGGTGCTTCTTTGTCAGCTCAAAGCCCATACCGAACATGTATACAATATGTAAAGTATATGTAAACACTTTACATGTTGTGGATTCTATAGTATATAGTGTATTGATTGTTGACATATACGCACAGCATTGGACATGTATACTATATGCATACTAAATGTAAACACTTTACATATTAGAATCTCGCCCGATCTACCCACAATAAGTGAAAGTAAGATCGCAAGGAGGCAGAGTGCAGGGCAAGAAAAGGAGCCAATCCAAATGGATATATTCGAACTGAAGAAACCAGACATAACCGGAAAAATGGATAAAGCGATCGGCCTGCTCGATCCCAAAGAGAACATCGCGGAGTACATTGAGAACATCAGCACCCCGGAGTACCTATATTGGGACAAAGTCCGCCACAAGCCCCGCCCAAAGGGCATATCGCCTGAGGAATTCTGGGCTTTGATAAAATTCCTAAGACAAATGTCACCTAATAGAGTCAGCACAGCAGTGGCAGATGAAAAGGGGAGTCACTTCTCCTGGCAACAGACACCTGGCCTAGACTATTTCCTGCATGAAATCGACATGCAACTGGGTGGTTTCATCGAATCGAGCATAGTAGATGATCAGACGGCTCGCCAAAGATACATTTCAAGGGGAATTATGGAGGAAGCTATAGCATCGTCTCAACTCGAAGGTGCAAACACTACTCGGAAAGCCGCCAAGCAAATGCTCTTAGAGAAAAAGAAGCCAAGAAACAAATCAGAGCAGATGATCTTAAACAACTACAATGGAATGGTCGCCGTCGAAGAATCATTTCAATATCAACCGCTGAGTATGGAGCGACTATTCGATCTGCATGTGATACTTGCCAAAGACACAATGAACATCAGCGAAATTGGCAGGCTCCGAAAGGACAATGACGAAGTTGTTGTGGTCGACCGCACCACCGACGTGATCTATCACATACCACCATCGGAAGCATTTCTGAGGGACGAATTAAAGAAACTCATTTCCTATGCAAACGATGAGTTGGCCAAAGACAAATTTGTCCACCCTGTCATCAAAGCAATCATCCTTCACTTCTGGGTAGCGTATCTACACCCATTCACGGATGGGAACGGCAGACTGGCCAGGCTGATCTTCTACTGGTATCTCCTCAAGAAACAGTATTGGGCGTTTTCTTACTTGAATCTCTCACGAGTTATCAAGAAATCACCGGCCCAGTACCGGGACGCGTATATCTATACCGAGCAGGATGACAACGACCTCACGTACTTCATTGACTATGTGATCCGGAAAATCCAGCAGGCAAAGCGCGAGTTTGAGCGGTATGTCGAACGTAAAACGGATGAGAACAGAGGAATGGCTGAAACGGCTCGATTGAAATACAAACTGAATGACCGTCAGATTCAGCTCATGCGCCATCTGCACAAGAATCCGGGAAGTGTAACCACAATCAAAGTCCATTCTCACATTTACAAGATTACGAGACTGACTGCGCGCAAAGATCTTGAGGCTCTCCAGGAGATGAGGTTCCTGGTATCTCATAAGAGCGGAAGAGAGCGACCCTTTACCGCAACCGCAAAATCATTGGAGCTCTTCAAATAGGAGCATCCATCAGTCGTAGACCGCGTGGATCGCACCTTGAGCTGATATTACATGAGCCATAATTTGCTGCATTCAGAGGCAGCAGACCGCTTGAATGCGCGACATCCCTTGTAAAATCGAGCAAAACTGTTTATATTAACGCACTTTATCGCGAATGCGGCGTACTATCTATGATGAAAGCTTCGTTACATACTCTCGGGTGCCGACTCAATCAGTCGGAGACCGCCATTATCGCCAAGACTCTCGCCGACCGGGGATTCGAGATTGTCGATTGGGGCGAACCGGCTGATCTGACTGTCATCAACACATGCACAGTCACCGAGCAGGCAGATTCCAAATGTCGACAGGCTGTCCGGCAGGCGATTCGCAAGAATCCTGACGCGTTTGTCGCTGTCGTCGGATGCTATTCACAGATGGCTGCTGATATCATCAGTCATATCGAAGGTGTCGATCTCATCGTAGGCAATGAGCAGAAACTCCGAGTCACGGATTACATAAACGGTCTCAAGAAAAACGAGACGCCCATCGTGATTCATTCGACCAAGATGTCCACTGATGATTTCACAATAGAGTCTGTCGGTATTTATGAGAATCACACTCGCGCGAATCTCAAACTGCAGGATGGCTGCGATTTTGTCTGCTCGTTCTGTATCATCCCGCGCGCACGCGGAAGATCGCGGAGCCGGAAATATTCTGATGTTATTGCTGAGGCTGAGAAGCTCGCATCAATGGGATTCCGGGAGATTGTGCTGACCGGTGTGAACATTGGGACATATCAGAGTGATGACCACAGCTTTCTTGATGTCATCAGAAATCTTGAAGGTATTGATGGCATTGACCGAATACGTATCAGTTCGATCGAGTTGACGACTATCAAAAAAGACCTTGTGGAATACATGGCGACATCGAAAAAGCTCTGCAGCCATCTGCATATACCGCTGCAGAGTGGTGATGATAGTATTCTCGACGCTATGCGGCGCAAGCATGCTGCGAAGGACTTTGCCGACTTTGTCGAATGGAGTGTGAACAGTGTGCCCGGTATCGGAATCGGGACCGACATCATGGTAGGATTCCCGGGCGAGACAGATGACCAGTTCAAGAACACAAAGAAATTCCTCGCCGATTTGCCGATAGAGTATTTCCATGTTTTTGTCTACTCTGATCGTGCCGATACACCAGCATCACGCTTGCCGAATAAGGTCGATCACCAAATCAAGAAGCTGCGCAGCAGGATCCTGATCGAAATGGGCGATAGAAAGAAACATGCTTTCTGCGAGAGGTACATTGGGAAACAGGTAGATGTACTATTCGAGACAGCAGCCGAAAATGTTTGGACCGGACATGCAGACAACTATATGCGAGTGCATGCGACGAGTGATTCGAACCTAAGGAATGAGATTCGGACGGTGGTGCCTGATAGAATCGAAGGGGGCACGTTGATCGGGGAAATCGTATGAAGTCCGTGTACATCGAGACATACGGCTGCCAGATGAACGAGTACGACACTGAGATCGTGAAGTCGATCCTGCAGGAGAATGATTACTCCATTGCGGAAGCTCCGGAGTCGGCGTCGATCATTTTGCTGAACACCTGCTCGGTGCGCGAAAACGCTCACCAAAGAGTTCTCAACCGTATCGAAACGCTCAAACATCTCAAGAAAAAGAACAATGGCTTAGTGCTCGGCGTAATCGGGTGCATGGCGCAGAATCTCAAGAGTGAACTTCTGGAAGAAGGAATCGGAGTCGATATTATTGCCGGACCTGATACATACAGACGGCTCCCCGATCTGATCTCCCGATTCGAAGAGACCGGGCATAAGGACTTCGAGCTGAAGCATTCGCGAGAAGAAACCTACAGCGATGTCTTTCCCGTTCATGACGAGGGCGCAAATGCATGGATAGCGGTTATGCGGGGGTGTGACAATGTCTGTACGTTTTGTGTCGTCCCCGCAACGCGCGGCCGAGAACGGAGCCGCGACCCAAAGAGTGTCGTGGATGAAGCGAGAAGGCTGGCCGACGAGGGGTTCAAGCAGGTGACGCTGCTCGGCCAGAATGTGAACTCCTACAAGTATGATGGATGCGACTTCGCGGACTTGATCGAAATGGTAAGCGAGGTTGACGGCATCAGGCGAATCCGATTCACCTCGCCGCATCCGAAAGACTTCCCTCCCAAGTTGATTCAGGTAGTAAGCGATAATCCGAAAGCATGCAAGCATATTCATCTGCCCCTTCAGGCGGGGAGTGATCGAATTCTCGAAATGATGAATCGCACATATACACGTCAGCATTTTCTCGACCTGGTGGATATTATCAGGAGAATAATCCCTGATGTTGCGCTGACAACGGATATTATCGTTGGTTTCCCCACCGAGACCGAAGAGGAGTTTCTGGAGACACTTGAAGTCGTCGAGGAAGTCGGTTTCGATTCTGCGTTTATGTTCAAGTATTCGGAGCGGAAGGATACTGTCGCGGAGCGCAAATTCCCGGATGATGTTTCTGAAGAGGACAAGACATCGAGAATCACGCGACTTGTAGACATACAGAGGCGAATATCGTTTGCGAAGAACGCTGTCGAGCTTGGCAAGACATTGGAGGTTCTTGTTGAGGGACGCGCCAAGAAGCCGAATCAGCTTCTTGGACGGAACGATAGCAACAAAATCGTTGTTTTCCCCGACAACGGCGCTAAACCGGGCGATTTTGTCAATGTCAGGGTCTATGAGGCTACGCCGAACACGCTAATCGGAGAGGTTGTCCAATAGCATGGCACTTCAATTCCAGCAGCCAGCAATCGGATCGGATGAGTCTGCCAATTATCGCGTGGCGCGCCCAGTGACAGACTATGTGCAGCTCACCAAGCCGCGCGTGATGTTGTTAGTTGTATTCACCGGTGCAACATCGTTGTTCATCGAGGGAAGTCTTCTGGCTGATCCGGTCAGATTCGCACTTGTGCTGCTCGGGCTCTATTTGACCGGTGGTGCTGCGAACGCGTTCAATCAATATTTCGAGAGAGACATCGACGGTCGCATGGCCAGAACAAAGCACCGTCGTCCGTTGCCGTCTGGTCGGCTCAGACCGCTTGATGCACTCATGTTTGCCTTTCTGATAGGCATAGCGGGAGTGCTGGTTCTTGGATTTGTTTTCAACTGGCTGTCGGCGCTTATTTCGCTCGGTACGATCCTGTTTTACAGCCTATTCTATACGCTGCTGCTGAAACCGAACACACCGTACAACATCGTGATCGGCGGTGCAGCGGGATCGATGGCGCCGGTGATCGCGTGGGCTGCCGCGGCGGGATCGCTTTCCATGACACCGTGGATGCTCTTCCTGATCGTTTTCCTCTGGACTCCGCCACATTTCTGGGCGCTTGCGGTCAGCTTCAAGGATGATTACGAAACGGTTGACCTTCCGATGTTGCCGGTAGTCAAGGGAGTCGACCGAACAATGCTGCAGATTGTCTGGTACAGTCTTGCTCTTGTAGCTGCGAGTATTCTTCCGGCACTCACCGAACTCGGGTTGCTATATATTGCTGCGGCAATTGTTCTGGGCGCTCTGTTCATCCGCAAGGCGATTGCTGCAAAGGCGGTCCAATCACGAGATGTAGTGTGGGGACTTTTTGGTTATTCGATCATCTATCTCTTCGGACTATTCTCGGCGATGATGGTTGATCTATTTCTTTCGCCCAAACTATCGTCGCTGATAGCCACAATTCTCAGCTTCAATTAATAGCAACTCTCCGCGATAAGCCGAATCGCCGATCAACATCCTCCCGGTGGCGGCCCATCCCCAAAGAGATACTTGATCAGATATACTACATCATCTATGTCCACCACATCATCGCAATCGGCGTCAACGAATTCGGCGGGTGATGGCAAAGCTCCGTTCGCAAATATGTAATTCAGCATGTCTACGACAAAGAATATGCTGACATCAGTTCCCGGAATTGAGATTGAAACGTCGAACGAAGAGTTCTCATAATCAGCTGTGTATGCAAATTGCAGCACGCCCGACGCACCGAAAGTAAGTATGGGACCGTTTCCAATTGTCGTCTCTGCATCCACAGGCGGGATGACTACCCTCGTTTCGTTCGACACTGAATCGTAGTTGTAGGCAATCTCGAAATCGGGCACAAGAACTGTCGGAACTATGCTGTCGCTGAAAATGAGATACGCGCCGGCAAGGGGAACATCGGAAAACAGTACGCTCACGCTATCAGGATCGTGCTGCACGAACATGACAGGATACTTGGCGACTTGATCACTTTTCGGATATGGTAACGCATCGCCGATGATAATCCGCCACAAGTAGACAAAATCGCGGTAACTGAGCACAATTCCATCGTTGTTGATATCAGATGTGGCTATTTGAGCGTCGACATTTATAGTGAATGCCGAAAGTCCGAAAAGTAAGTAGTTCTCATATATAACGAAGTCTGCAATTTCGTTGGGGATACCGTTCAGGTTGAGGTCACCTTTGCGGTCAATAGAATCGCTGCAAATGATATCGATGCCGCCGCCATAGAAGTCCGCAAGGCGCGTGACATCACTGCCGACCGGATATTCACTCAGGCATGAATCAGGTGTACCGGCGTATGAAGGGAGGGTGTCGACCATCGGTAGCCCCATATAGCCGTTAGCCCAGTCCCACACAAAAACGTAATCAGAGACGATATACTCCGATACGTCCTTCAATGTCAGATAGTTATCCTGGCATTCCTGCCAGTAGAATTGTAACGGGAAAGACGTACAGTCATTCTCCGGATTAACGATCACTGCGAAGCTTAGATTGGCCAGCCTTCCGGAGAAGCCCTCCAAATAGCAATTGGGCTCACCCGGAATGCCTGCCGCATCTGCAGTTGCCGTTAGCAAGATCAGGTTGCTCCCCGGTTCGCTGAACGTGAACGACTCCCACGCGCAATCTTCAAGCAGATCACTGGGTGAAGCACCGTTGAATATCAGAGCATCTTCTGGGTATTGGATCAGAAGGCTGATATGATCAAGCTCTCTCACTGAGTCGGGATTGTTAAGATTCACATGGACGATGATCGTGTCACCCAGCAAGATTCCATAAGCAAGATCGATGGATACTTCGATTGGATCAATCGCCTGAGCTGGCGATACCCCAGGTTTGCAGAACAGAATCATCAGAATGACGATACTCAGCTTGACGATTCCCGGCAGATGGAAAGACTCTCTGGGATCGGCTGAGAACATAACTACCTCCCGCGTTAAGCGATATTCTAGAGTGGCCAATGGCCGAATAGTCACTACTGATTATAAGGCGATGTGAAAGAATGGACACAAGCCGCTATAACAATTATAGCTCTTTTCTGATATCTGTCAAGGGGGATAGTGCATTGTCAATTTGGGTTTCTTGTGCCAGCCATACCCTTGTCTGACCTGCAACTCACAATCTCTATTGCATTACTGACGAATCCTGCTATCTTTAATGGTGAATAGGCCCCCACCGCAAAACCGAACGAAACATATCGAGATGCGTCATTTCTGATATGAGGCATTTGTGATGAGATTCCGGATCAAGCAAGCAGTCCTTATAGGCGTGGTCACCCTTGTGGTTATCTGGGGATGTTCGGAGAAAGTATCTGAGCCCCCGGAGGACACAAGCAATAGAGAGGTGACCCTTCAACGAATTCTCGATTTCCAGACCGAAATGGGAAGCTTGCTGCACTCTCTGCTTGACCAGATGGATACGGTTCTGGCTAAACAGTTGGTGCTCACCGCAATTCTAAAGGAGCCGTCACTTGTCGCGAAGGCTGTTATCAATAGCCAGGGGATCGCCATCGAGTATACATCGGGTCACATTGGCGGAATCATGATAGACGCCGAAGACATGGCGAATGCGCATGAACAGTCGGGAGCTCGGAAAGAATCAATCTCTACAATATCATTGGAAACCCGCGACATGCCCCTCTCTCGAAAATCCGCATTCCTATGCCCGATATATTCCGATCGAAAAGATTTTGCCGATGCGGTCATTTCGGCAGCCAACGAAAATCTCTGGAAAGCTGGATTCGATGAATTCGAGCTGTATCTCGACGACAACTGCGGACTCGATCGCTTCGCCGATATTGAAGGTTATGGCGTTGTGCACATCTATTCACACAGCTTCGCCTGGCCCGCAAAAGACAGGATTGAAAATATCTTCCTGATGACTGGTGACACAGCGAGTTTGGAACTGGATCAGATATATGCAGATGAACTATCCTCGGCGAAGATATGTCTCATCTACATACCGGGAAAGGGAAACACAATCTTTGTCTCTCCCCGGTTTATTTCGAGTCACAACGACTTCAGCAATGACCTTTCGATAATCTATCTCGGTTTCGGTTACGGTTTCCTCGGCAAGTGGCCGCTGGAGATGAGATACAATGCCAAGGCAGGTGCAATCATCAGTTATGACTGGAGAGTGTTTGCAGAAAGGAACAGAGACTGGGCATGCGGATTTTATGAGGTAATGACGGACACAAGCCGGTTCAAGGACATGTCCATCAAGGACTGGTATGAATCTATTGAGACTCGCTATTTAGATTCACTCGAAACGCTGCCCCCTCTCCCCCGCTGGACAGCAATCAGATACCACGGCATTTCAGATTTGTCCTTCTGGAAAGCCCTGCGGCTGATATCGGTCTCCCCGCTACTGGGCAAAATCGGAGCCGAAGTCGAGCTTCGCGGCATAGGCTTCGGTAATATCCAGGGAGAGAGTTCCGCATCATTTGCCGGGGTCGATGCGCAGGCTATTTCATGGTCGGATACACTCATCAAGACAACAGTACCTGTTGGGGGAAGAACGGGCGGAGTGACTGTCGGTGTGGGCGGCACAGAGACCAATCCCGTCACTTTCGTTGTCAACGAGATCACTGATATAGTGCCGGGCAGTGGTGCATATGGCGACACTGTGAAGATATCCGGGTATGGTTTCGGGACTCATCAGAATGGCAATAGCGTATTGCTGGGGCAGGATATAGTTGACATTGTCGACTGGACCGATTCGGATGTTTTTTTCAGGATACCGGACGGTTCTGTGACGGGGCAGGTCTTTGCGCGGCTGTATGACCAGATCACAAGGAAGATTTTACTGGAAGTATATGGAATTACAGCGGTTTCTCCGGCGCATGCAACATTTGGAAGTTATTTCACGATTCAGGGAAGCGAACTCGATCATCATTATTATGAACATGGAATAACCTTCAATGGCGTGCCAGTGGTGCAGATATACAATTGGGGTGATAACGAAATCCGTGGACTTATACCGGTAGGGTCGTCATCGGGAGGTGTAGTCGTCACTATAGATGGAGAGAGCACGAAAGGGTATCCGATTGCTATCACCGGCATCAACGACATCCAGCCGAGATGGGGCGGTGAACAGTGCATGAGGACGATTCATGGTACAGGGTTCGGTGAAATGGCGGAGACGATTCTGTTCGGTGATCTAATGGCAACAGATATTCTATCATGGAATGACAGTCTTATCGAGCTGAGATCACCACTCACCGCTAAGTCTGGATCTGTAAGAGTTGGGCTTCCCGAAATAGTCTCCAACGGAATAGCTGTGAGTATCATGAATATCGATAAGCTGGTTCCCGCGTGGGGATTTCCGGGCGATACCATATCAATCTATGGCGAGAGTTTCCGCGAATACAAGATTACCGATAGCGTTATGTTCGGCGAGGATCCCGGAGCAATAATATATTGGTCCGACACTATGGTGAATGCGATCGCACCACCACAAGTCACCACAGGAGATGTTCGATTGCATGTACTTGGACAGGTCAGCAACGGTGTCTTGTTTACTGTTGCCAGACCGCCGGCTATGGGCTATCTCCGAGACGAATCGCTCGATAAAGTCTGCATTTTGCCTGCGAAATTAGTCTGGACATATTGAGGAGTCTTCGTGAATTGTACATACAAGCATGCGTTCGTAAAGGGGTAGAATATGAAGCGTATAGCCTTCCTCACCGCACTGATCGCAATTGTAATCTGGGCATGTTCCGACAAGGGATCAGAGCCTAATGTACCACCGCCAGCCGACATCCCTCCCGGCGCGCCGGTGATCGACAGCCTCAGCACTGACCGCGGCTATGTCAATGACACTCTCGAAGTCTACGGAAAGAGCTTCGGAGAGACTCAGGACTCATCGAGATCGGTCGCATTTCGCGGCGCGGATGGTGATGTCATCTCCTGGACAGACACGGAGATCAGTGTTCGCATACCCGAGGGCGCGAAGACCGGTGATGTATCGGTCAAAGTCGATACGTTGACAAGCAATAGTGTCGCATTCATAGTCTACGGCATCAATCATATTGAGCTGAACTCGGGTGGAATAGGAACTGAGGTCCGGATTTACGGAATCCGCTTCGGCTATCATCAGTATGGCAAGGGGGTGACATTCAACGGCGTACAGGCGGATGAGTCGTACTGGTCCGATACGCTCATAATAACCACCGTACCTTCGCAAGCAAGGACCGGTCAAGTGAAGATAGAGATGTTGAATCGTGATTACGATGGTGGCCTGTTCCGCGTCATCGGTGAGCTGCGGATAGAGGAGCTGCGACCATCGACCGGCACGTTCGGCACGCAGCTCGAGATCATCGGGGATTTCTTCGGCGAAACGCAGGGGTCCAGCAGAGTCAGTCTTAACGGGGTGAATCCGGACATACTGTCATGGTCGGATGGACGAATCGTGACCACATACCCGTTAGGCTGCACCTCCGGAGAACTGACCGTCACGGTAGATGGTGAAGTCAGCAATGCGATGCCATACTCTGTGTTCGGCATAACGTCAATTAGCCCGAACTGGGGTGCTCCGGGTGACACGATAACGGTCTCCGGAACCGGCTTCGGCGACATGCAGGGCTCAAACTCCGTGGAGATTGACGGAGTCGAGGTTCCTGTCATTGAATGGACGCCCGAGCAGATCGTATGCGAACTTTCGACGGAGTCCATGAGGGGGACGCTGGCGGTCTCTATTGGCGGTATGTTGAGCAATGGCGTTCAAATCTATGTTTTCTACGTCGATCGCATGGAACCGGTCGAGGGTCCTGTTGAGACGGAAGTCAGCATTTACGGGCGCGGTTTTGGCGATAGTCAAGGGTATCATAATTACGTCTCGTTTGCCGGAACCAGAGCGAATACGCTGCAATGGTCAGACTCTCAGATAGTTGTTCAAGTTCCTTACTGGAGCACAACCGGCGATGTGCTGGTCAAGCTGTTTGGTCACCCAATCAGCGCCGGTACTTTCACTGTCGATTGTCTATTTGCGGTCACTGGAGTGGAGCCGGACTGGGGTCCTCCGGGAACGATGGTCACCATCACGGGCAGTGGTTTCGGGATAAACCAGGGAAGTAGTAGAGTCCGATTCGGTAATACGCCCGCCTCGGTGATCTCGTGGGATGATACGGAGATAGTGGTCAGTGTACCGAATATTGATAAATCCGGGGTAGTCAGCGTATCCGCAGCGAATTGCACAAGCAGTGGGATCCTATTCAATGTCTATCGTGCTCTCGATCTTGTCCCCGATGTCGGCCTTCCCGGCGACACATTGGCAATTCTCGGCAGTGGATTCGGGGAATCAGAAGCGGGAAGCGAAGTCCTCTTCGGTGAACTGACGCCTGAGATTGCCGAGTGGACTGATTCGCTCATAAGGATCATTGTGCCGGCGGAGGCGTCTGACTGCAATGTGACTGTGTTAGTCAACGGCATCTCATCACCCAGTTTCGACTTCTGGCTCTCTACAACATCAGATGTGACCGGATTCATAAAGGCATGCAACGTCATGGATGTATCGTTTTCGTTTTACGGCCGAATCTACTCAACATGGAGATATGCGCTAATCCACCTGCCTGTCAACGAACCGGGTACGATAACATGGGAAGAAGAACGAGTCATTGCACATGAGACTGGTCCAGGCAATGGGACTGAGGGATATTCTTACATTGACTTTGATGGATCATTAAGCTTCTCGGAAAATCGCATCGACAGCCTGTTCTGCAAGTACTTCTATCATGAGCTATGGTATGGACCGATAATGGGAGGTTACGAGAGAGACTATTCATTCATGCTGCGCGATATCCCACTCAGTCTCAACTCCATTGCGGATTCTCAGCTGGTCAGGTTTTCGCTAGAGGGGTCTGCGGCTGAGGAGCACGTGGAAAATGTCCGAATGTATTATCGCGGTTTCATCGACAACAGCCATGACGAATTTGGAGACGGCTACTTCGGGTGGGGTGATTGGTACTCGATCCTGAGGGACATCGACTGGGATAACGAGACATATCCACCGAGAATTTCAGTGACTTTTCGGAAGGAATAAGGGGATGGGGATATGAGACGCGCATTCGTAACAATCGCTTTGATCGCTGTTGCGGTCTGGGCGTGCTCCGATAAAGGCTCGGAGCCGATAGACAAACCGCCGACCGCCAATCCTCCCGGATGCTACGTGTGACTCGCAGCGCTAGGCAGATGTGATGTCAACGCAATACACCGAGCAGCTTATCGACACTGACTGGCAAAACGAGCAATATCCGCCCGAAATCAAGATAACTCTGGAGTATCGACCATAGGCCTGCAGATCGCACGACAGGCGGAAGTTGCTTCTCGTAACTCCCATAAGGTCAAGAGATTCAACTTTTTTGTTGATTTTTGTGGAGCTTCATGTTAAGTTCCAGTCCAAATTTTGCGACATGTGCGCAGATGCAAGTGCATTTGTGCCGGAAATAGAAAATAAGAATAAGGAACATTTCGGGGAGAAGAGAGCGTCTGCCATTAGTTGACGGCTGCTTCTGTCTCCCGCCGCACACTGAAACAGGAGGTTAGTTTTGCAGAAAAGGTTTACCACAGCATTAGTTCTTCTGCTGGTCCTGCTGCTGGCGGTTCCCGCATTCGCCGCAGTGACGACCGGCAAGGTCGGACTCGCACCCCGTGCGGGGTTTTTCCTGACCGGAGGAGAGTGGAAAATTGGTCCTATGTTTGGTGCCGATATCAAATTCGGACTACACCAGCACTGGGCTGTCGGAGTTAGCGGCATGTATGGCCCGACCAAAGGCGGGATGTTTGACATGACCGGGGACCTGCCGACAATAGTTGCGGCAGACGAAGATGACAATAAGCTCAGAATCAGGCACCATATCGTCGAGCTCGCAGGCTTCTACAACATCAATCCGGTGAAAGAAGCAGTCTTCTATCTGACTGCGGGAATCGGTGTTGATACGTGGCGTGTTCGCGACAACAATGGCGACAAGGTCTATGTCTCCGATCTGAATGGCGAGAGCTTTGAATTCCGCGATCAGCAGTTGACACTCATGTTCGGTGCCGGGATTGAATACTTCCCTATCGAGGAGTTCTCGTTTGGCGGTACTCTCCGTTATCATGTGCTGACCGGTGCGTTCTCTCAATTCAAGGATGACCGCGACGTCGGCGGATCTGACGGCCTCGACAACCCATCGGGTGTATTGGAGCTGGGAGTAATGCTCACGGCATATCTCGGATCATGCAAGGATGGCGACAGGGACGGCGTCTGTGACGATGACGACTTATGCCCCGAAACGCCATATGGCTGTATCGTAGACTCGACCGGTTGCGAGATCGATTCCGATGGCGATGGAGTCTGCGACGGCATTGATACATGTGCCGCCACTCCGCCCGGCTGCACTGTCGATGCCTACGGCTGCCAGAAGGATGGCGACGGTGACGGTGTCTGCGACGGCGTAGACAAGTGTCCGAATACTCCGAAGGAAGCAAAGGTTGATGCAGATGGCTGCCCGGTGGATACAGACAGAGATGGTATCCCGGATTATCTGGACACCTGCCCCGGTACTCTGTCGGGATGTGTTGTTGATCAGAACGGCTGCCCGGTTGACTCGGATCGCGACGGTGTCTGCGATGGTATCGATGAGTGCCCCGGAGATCCGAATAACGTTCTGGAAGTCGATTCGAGAGGCTGTCCAACTGCTTTCCACATCGAGCCGGAACTGATTCTGGTCGGTGTTGTATTCCCGGTGAACGCTGCGAATCTGGATGACCAGGCGAAAGCCTATCTCGACGGCGTTGTGAAGTCGCTTCAGGCGCTGCCCCATGTTAAGGTTGAAGTCCAGGGACATACTGATATCAGCGGCAGTCGTGACAAGAACATGACTCTGTCGACAAAGCGCGCTCAGTCGGTTGCTGACTACTTCATATCGAAAGGTATCGACAAAACTCGCTTAGTCGTAAAGGGTTATGGTCCTGACAAACCGAAATTCGACAATGGCGCCGCAGATGGTCGCAAGAAGAACAGACGCGTAGAATTGAAACGTCTAAATTAGAAGAGATGCATCTTGATAATAGAGGCGCCGGTATTCCGGCGCCTTTTCTATTTGCAGGAGCCCCCACCCCAAGGCGTATAGTAGCCGTGATCTCTGATCGCGGCCTGTCTGCCCCATCAGGCTGGAAGGAAAGGGTTCCTTCCAGCGCGTTTAAGGAGAGTGTTCCTTCCGCCGCGTTTCTTCCTGTGATGATTGACACTCCGTCATCGCGGGGAGCGAGACTTCGAATGACCTGGCGATCTCAATTCGGGCATTCGATGGCTATGCTGCGAGATTGCCACGCTCCCGCTGGTCGCTCGCAATGACGCGATTTGGCGGCACATGACCAGCCACGCGATCAAATTCCCACACTTACTGGAAAGATGGGCTAGTAAAGTAGATTTTTGACTTGACTTTTTCGGAACCAATCGAATTAAACGTAGGTTACGTTTATCTGAGTTTAGATTATTCCAGCAAGTCGGGGAATTGATGACAGAAACTGCAGCTCTAAACATCGCTAAATCGGACATAATGGGTCTACACAGGACCTTTGTTTCTGGACAGGGTCGGACTGTCAGCGACCATCGACGCGACAATCTTCATAGGGGCTGAATGCGAATACAGCAGAATTTAGTATGATATCGTGCGAACGGGAGGCAATCAGATTTCATGACAAATGATGCAAAACCACTTTCTGTCGGAGTACCGAAGGAGACATTCCCTGACGAGCGCCGTGTGGCAGTCGTCCCCGATATTGTCCCGCAGTTCGTCAAATCCGGTATGAAAGTGATACTCGAATCGGGGGCAGGTATAGAATCCGGCATCACAGATGCCGCATTCAGAGACAGGGGAGCTGTGATCGAATCCGATCGATCGGAGGTGTTCGAACATAGCGATATCATCCTCCAGGTGCGTGGATATGGAGCAAATCCTGATAGAGGCAGGTCTGATCTCGAATTTATGCGCAAGGGACAATCGATTATCGGACTGTTTGAACCACTGACATCAATCCACCAAATCAAGGATATCGCTGATCTCGGAGTCAACCTTTTCGCAGTCGAAATGATGCCTCGCATCACTCGCGCTCAGAGCATGGACACACTCTCATCGATGGCCACAATCGCGGGTTACAAAGCCGTGCTTATGGCTGCGAATGCGCTGCCTAAGATGTTCCCGATGCTGATGACAGCGGCAGGTACGATCGCGCCGGCTCGCGTGTTCATTGTCGGTGCCGGAGTCGCCGGTTTAATGGCAATTGCTTCCGCGAAGAGACTCGGCGCCGTTGTCAGCGCGTACGACGTCCGCCCGGCGGTAAAAGAGCAGGTGCAGAGCCTGGGTGCAGAATTCCTCGAAATCGAGCTTGCGGCTGCAGATTCGGAAGACAAGGGAGGCTACGCTAAAGAAATGGATGAAGAGTTCTATCGCAAGCAACGTGAAATGATGACGAAGGTGGTTGCCGCAAGCGATGTAGTGATCACGACGGCTGCTGTTCCCGGAAAGAAAGCACCGGTACTCATCACGTCGGATATGGTTAAGGGCATGTCACCCGGATCGGTGATTGTCGATCTCGCTGCCGAACGCGGAGGCAACTGCGAGCTGACCAAACAGGGTGAGCAGGTTGTGGTGGATGGAGTGCTGATCCTGGGACCTGCCAATGTGCCATCAACAGTGCCGTTTCACGCCAGTCAGATGTACTCCAAGAATCTTCTGACGTTTCTGAAACATCTCGTTAAGGATGGCCAATTACAGTTTGATATGGAAGATGAAATCACTCGGGGAACACTCATGACCCGTGGCGGTGATGTAGTTCATCCCGGCATACGCGAAATGCTCGGTCTCGAGCCGATCACGCAAGGGAGGGAAGGCTGATGGATACGTTTGTTATGATTCTAACCGTTTTCATCTTGGCGATATTCATCGGCTTTGAGGTGATCACCAAGGTTCCTCCGACACTGCACACACCGTTGATGTCGGGATCGAATGCAATATCGGGCATTACGATCATCGGTGCGTTGGTGCTCGCTGGACAGATCGGCATCAGCCCGCTCGCCAAAGGTCTTGCTTTTGTCGCCGTGATTTTCGCTGCCATCAACGTTGTCGGCGGTTTTCTCGTGACTGACCGCATGCTGAAGATGTTCAAGAAGAAGGATTTATCATGCTGAATCAGAATATTGTGAATTTAGTGTATCTTCTTGCTGCGGTTTTGATGATAGTCGGCCTCAAAGGTCTCGCACATCCGCGGAGCGCGGTCAGGGGAAATCGTATGGCCGCCGTTGGAATGCTGGCTGCAATAGCAGCTACACTCCTGAGCGGCAAGCTGGAGTGGCACTATATTGTGCTCGGAATTATCATCGGAAGCATTATCGGTGCGATTGCCGCAATTAAGGTCAAAATGACTGCTATGCCGGAGATGGTCGGTCTTTTCAACGGTTTCGGTGGCGGAGCTTCGGTCTTAGTAGCCGGTTCAGCACTGGTTGCCGCGATGCACTATGCTGCGGGGCAAGATGCCTCAACTCAAATGAAAGTCGCAACTGCGGCATCGGGTATAATCGGATCAGTGACCTTCTTCGGAAGCTACGTTGCATTCGGAAAGCTGGCGGAATTCCTCGCAGTCAAATGGAAGCTTCATGCCTGGCAGAAACTCGTCAAATACGGTTTCTCATTGGTAGTTATTGGCGGCACTGTCTGGTTTGGTGTGATTTCGATTGATATAGCCGGTCTGCCGCTGTCGGCAGGAGTAATGCTGTCGGGAATCCTTATAGGCGGATTGCTGCTCAATAAGAAAGACCGTTTCCCGGGAATGAATGCACTCAAGTGGCTGGTAGCTGTAGCCTCCCTGGTATTCGGGATTCTCGCCGTACTGAATCCTGAGAATCTTATGTTTTTCTGGGTCATGGTCGGAGTAGCCGGAGTCCTCGGTGTGTTGCTGACAATCTCTATCGGTGGCGCTGACATGCCGGTTGTGATTGCACTGCTGAATTCATATTCCGGATTAGCTGCAGCGGCTACCGGTTTTGTGATCGACAACAATGTGCTGATTATCGCTGGATCTCTCGTAGGGGCGTCGGGAATAATTCTGACCAACATTATGTGCAAGGCTATGAATCGCTCGCTGGCGAATGTTCTCTTCGGGGTGATGGGTCCGACGAGTGAAACGCCGGATGCAGACGACGTCTATGGTGGCAAGATCAAGGCAACGTCCGCTGAGGAAATCGCGATGCTCTTCGATGGAGCTCGCAGGGTAGCAATCGTACCGGGATATGGTATGGCTGTCGCGCAGGCTCAGCACACCGTGCGCGATCTCGCTGATTTGCTTGAGAAGAAAGGCATTCAGGTCGATTACGCGATACATCCGGTGGCAGGGCGCATGCCGGGGCATATGAATGTGCTTCTGGCGGAAGCTGATGTCGATTATGACAAACTAAAAGAGATGGATGAAATAAATCCGACGATGGCTCAAGTTGATGTTGCGATCGTAATCGGCGCAAACGACGTCGTCAATCCGGTGGCGCGCACCGATCCGAAATCCCCGATCGCGGGAATGCCGATAATCGATGTCGACAAGGCGCGGACGGTTGTGGTTATCAAGAGAAGCCTAAGCCCCGGATTCGCAGGAATTCCGAACCCGTTGTTTGCAAACGACAACACGCTAATGTTCTTCAATGACGGCAAGAAAGCTATACTCGAAATCATTGCAGCAGTCAAAGAATCGTAGGTGAGTACATAACATGTCAGAGCACAGAACAGAAAAGGATTCGCTGGGAGAGGTCAAGGTCCCGAAGGACGCATACTGGGGAGCGCAGACGCAACGAGCGATCGGCAATTTCCCGGTAAGCGGACACAAACCGCATCCCGGATTCGTTTGGGCAGGCGCAGCGATCAAACGCGCCGCCGCAATGGTGCATAAAGACTTGGGACTTCTTCCAAAAGAAAACGCCGACGCTATCATTCAGGCTGCAACGGAGATAATGAATGGCGAGATGACGAACCAGTTCGTGGTCGATGTCTATCAGGCGGGCGCAGGGACAAGCCACCACATGAATCTCAATGAAGTGATAGCCAACCGCGCACTCGAAATTTTCGGCAAGCAGCGCACGGACTACTCGGTCATTAATCCTAATGATCATGTCAACATGGCACAGTCGACCAACGATGTCATCCCGACATCGATCCGGATATTCATCCTCAAAGACAGTGTCGCGCTGCTTGATATACTCGACAGAGTCGAGAGGGGATTTCGTGACAAGGCGAAAGAATTCGACAAGATACTGAAATCCGGCAGGACGCATCTTCAGGATGCTGTGCCGGTACGACTTGGGCAGGAGTTCGGTGGCTATGCGGAGACGATCAAGCGTGGCCGCGAGAAAATCTCCGCCGCGCGCGACGCGCTCTGCGAAATCGGACTTGGCGGGAGCGCTGCGGGTACCGGACTGAATGTGCATCCGGAATATAGAACACGTGTTGCGAAAGCCCTTGCGGAAATCACGGGCTTTCCGATCAAACCGACAAACGATTACTTCTGGGCGATGCAATCGATGGCGCAGGTTGCCGACTATTCCGCGTCGCTCCGGAATTTTGCGATTGAATTGTCTCGAATAATGAACGATCTGCGGCTGCTGTCATCGGGGCCGACAACGGGCATCGCAGAAATTATCCTTCCACCGGTTCAGCCGGGATCGTCCATTATGCCGGGCAAAGTCAACCCAGTGATGGCTGAAATGATGAACATGATCTGTTTCAGTGTGATTGGGTTTCATGAATCGGTAGCATGGGCGGCGGGCGCCGGTCAGCTCGAACTCAATGTCATGATGCCGCTGATGGCGTATGCCGTCGGCGAGCAGATGAAGATTCTCACAGGCGGACTCGATGCATTTTTGACAAGATGCCTTACGGGTATCAAACCGAACGAGGCTGCTTGTCGTGTGTTTCTAGGGAAGAGCCTCGGTCTCGTGACAGCGCTCAATCCGATTATCGGATATATGAA
>JAHJOQ010000057.1 GCA_018820315.1 Candidatus Zixiibacteriota bacterium
GGAGCAACTCACAAGAATGCCGTTTGGTGACAACAGCTGCATCGCTATGCGGTTGATATCTTTGTAGCCTCTGCACGCCTTCACTATAGCTGTCTTGCTCTTGCAGAATGCGGGAGGATCGAGGATAATCATATCGAATCGCTCGCCAGCGTCCGCCATCTCTCGCAATATCTCAAACGCATCTCCGGTAATGACTTTCACATCTTCCGATCCGCGACGGTTCAATGCGACATTGATTTCCAACTGTGCGACAGCGGCATCGGAACTTTCGATAGCAGTCAGCGAATCACACCCGCCATCGAGCGCTGCGAGGGCGAAACCGCCGGTATACGAGAAGCAATCGAGCACTTTGCGGCCGGTGGCGAAACGCAGGATGTTCTGATGATTGAATTTCTGATCGAGGTACAAGCCCGATTTCTGCCCCTTCTTGATATCGACATCGAATTTGCGACCGAATTCAACGACAGAAATATTGTCGGGCGGTTCATCGCCATAGATAGTCTCATTTACCGTATAAAGCCCTTCTTTGTGTCGCATTTCGGGATCGGAACCATCGAAAATCGCAATGCATCCGGTTAGTTCGGCAAGCATCGTGACGATGTCTTTCTTGACTGGCTCCCATCCGGCGGAATGAAACTGCACATGCACATATCCCGAATAATAGTCGACCAGCAGACCGGGGAGATGATCTGCCTCAGCATAGACAAGCCGCCAAGCGGTGCATTGATCGTATTCCGGCAACGATTTGCGGAGTGCTATCGCCCGTTCGAGCCGTGCACGGATCATGTCGAGGCTGCACTCGATCTCATCGAATGTCAGAATCCGTGCGACAATCTGAGACTCTGGATTGAAGAAGGCTTTTCCAAAGAAGCCACCACGACCATCTATAATATCAACAACGTCGCCCTTTACGATTTCCTCCGACACAGCATTGACAGCACCGGAGAAGACCCACGGGTGTCGTCCATGCATGGACTTTCGAGCCTTGTCTTTGATTATCAACTTGCCTTTGGATTCCAGCATAGAGTTCTCACTTTCGCGCCTGTTGAGAAAGCTCGGCGCATTCTATAGTTCGTCGTCGCGAGGAGCGAAGCAACGTGGCGATTTCGCGTGCGCGGGCAGGAATCCTTTCCTGCACGATTAGTACACTCATTGCTTCGAACATCCGTCAGGATGGGAATCCTGACGGCGCCGCTAATGTCAGACATCGGGATCGCCACGCAGCGTTCGCAATGACGATATTGGGGTTTGTTAACAAACCCTTTCGAGTGACAAATCTACGATTTTAGACGTCCATAATCAAGAAGAATAGCGATTGCAGTCGCTCACTCTGCTCGGATTGCTTGACAAAGTGACCTCACTCAGGTATTCTCACAACTAACCGGAAAGGAAGGAACATGAGCAATCTTCTGACAATGAATCCCGCCGACGCCAAGAACAGGCTGCGGGAATTGGTTAACGAGAAAGCGGTCATCCGCGGTGACTTCATCCTGGCTTCGGGAGCCAGATCGAATTACTACGTCGATGCCAAGTTTATTTCTCTGACATCGGAAGGACTTGCCTATTTTGCCCGTGTGATTGTCGACATAATGGATGATCTCAATGTCGATTTGATCGGCGGCATGACACTGGGAGCTGACCCGATTATCGGAGCGGTTGTCGCCATGTCACATCTTGTCGGTAAGCCGGTCGATGGGATAATCGTCCGCAAAGAGGCCAAGGGCCACGGTCGCGGGAAGCAAATCGAAGGTCCGATCAGCGAAGGTGCGAAAGTGCTCATAATAGAAGACGTGGTTACAACAGGTGGCTCATCTCTCAAAGCAATCGATGCTGTTGAGAAAGCGGGCGGGAAGATCGCCAAAGTGATTTGTCTTGTCGACAGACTGGCAGGTGGCAGAGAGTCATTTGAGTCGAAGGGATATAAGTTCGAATCGATCTTCACGATCAACGATTTGGATATCCCGAAGCAGTGAGGAACGTTGCAGGACTGATCTATGAAAGTGTATCGCGACAAAGATGCTGATATTCCGATCTTGCGGGAGAAGTCTCTCGCAGTTGTCGGATATGGCAATCAAGGCTCGGCATTCGCGAAAAACCTAAGGGATTCCGGGCTGAATGTGTCAGTCGCGTTGCCAGAATCGAGTCGAACGATCCCTACCGCTATCAGTGATGGCTTTCCTGTGATATCGAATGACGACGTTCATCGCGCAGATATTATACTCATGATGCTCCCTGATCATCTGCATGGCGAGTTTTGCTCGGCTCATCTCGATAGAAGACTCAATAAAGGGCAGTGTCTCGTTTTCGCGCACGGATATTCGATACATTTCGGACTTGTTTCTCCTCCGAACGGGATTCTGTGTTCTCTGGTGGCGCCGCATGGACCGGGGAGAGATTTGCGAACAAAGTACGTGAATGGCGAAGGGATATCATGCTTCGTAGCTGCCCATCCGGAAAAGTCAACATCGTCACTTAAGATAGCTGTGGCGATTGCGCATGCTATCGGCTGCACTCGGATCGGGGCATTCAAAACGACGTTCGCCCACGAGACTCTCGGCGATCTATTCGGTGAGCAGGCGCTACTCTGCGGAGGATTGACTCATCTGACAATGGCAGTGTTCGATACCCTTGTGAAGAATGGCATCCCCGCCGAAAATGCATTCCTGGAAACAGCGCATCAGTTGGAGATGCTCGCCGGACTGATCCGCAAGCACGGTATCTCCGGTATGCTTGACAGAATATCTCGGACAGCGCAGTTTGGAACGGTCATCGCTGAGAGCCTTTTTGCGAACAAGAAACTAAAGACTGATCTGCAGAAGCTTTTTGACGACGTGGCATCCGGCAGGTTTACGGACAGATGGAGCGCGGAGCATCGAGCAGGGTATCCCAAGATTCGCGAATTCAAGCGCAGAGTGAATTCATCACGGTTCGAGAAAACATCCCGGAAGATGCGAAAGATCCTTCCTGATGAAAGCAAATGAGCATCCCGTATCCGCGACGAGTCCTGGAGAATGACATCTTGAAGCGCAAGGCTCCGCCTACATATTTGCTCGACACCGATTTCGGAAACAAGCTGAGATCGTTTGGCGATGACTTCATCAGGCTCGCTGAGTCATACTTCGCCTCCGAGACGTCTCAAATAGAATGCTATGTAGAGAATCGTAAACGCGAGAAGAGCGATGACTTCTCGTGGGCATCATTTCCGCGCGATTTCTATTATGCAGAACTTGCACAGATTGCCGTTCTCAACGGGGCTATGTGGGAGGACTTCTGTCGCGCAGAACACACTGTCATATTCATTCCCGATTGCCTCTCACTGATGCAGGACAAATGCAAGCGCGGGGGAGAATCTAATCTACAGACATGCACACAATGCGTACCGAACTGCGTTGTGAACAAGATTGTCGCACTGAAAGAGAGATACGAATTTGCTGAAGTTTTCGCTTATAGAGATCAGACGAAGCAATTCGAAGTGCTGCTGGAGAAATACAAGTCTGTCAGCTTTCTTGGGATCGCATGTATTTTGATGCTTGCTGACGGAATGCGCACGAGTATGGAGAAGTCTGTTCCTGCGCACGGTGTGCCTTTGAAGTACTGCGGCTGCGAGCATTGGGCAGAACAGCCATTCCCAACCGACACCGACATTGCAGAAGTTGAGCGAGTTCTGAGATTGAAAGCCGAATTCCGAAGTCGCCCCAACTGATTGTCACTTCCGAATCATACTTGACAAATTCGTCCGTTTAACTTATAATCATACAGTATCTTATAGGTTTTGGGTCTAATCGCAATTCATCTCTGATAGAGTGAATCGCACAAAGAGTCGGGCTTCCGCAATCGGATGCGGAAAGACAGGGATTGGTCTATGTCGAGGCCGAATGGAGTAATATCTGCGCGGGCGCCTCCGAGAAATCTCCAGTAGACAAACATCTCGCATCTAATTCAACTAAATGAAGTCAGGAGAGAGAATATGAAAAGGAATACTGTTACAATCGCACTGATGATCGTTGTAGTATCGCTCATCATGGTGAGCGCATTCACGAACCTCCTCGCAGGCGACAAAGGGGGAGGCATCCTACCGCCGCTCTATCCATGTGAAAACACTTCATCGTATATCATCAAGGTCGACATTTGCTCCGATACTGGCGGCATAGTGGAGACGATGAACACCGCCTTTACACAAGTGTCGGTGTCGGTTCAGATGTACGGAATGAATACCGCACCCGATCCCGACACCAGTCTGATACTGGAGAGATTCCAGAACAGGATCCAGTTCAACAACACTGAGTTGGAATTTGTCGGAATCGTCGGAGTTACCTGGGAACAGGATTCTCTAATCTGGAACGTTACTTTGGATCATGGCGCATTCTACAATATTAATGTGTCGGGAGTCGATGGCGACTTGAAGTTCAAAGAGAATGCCTGGGACACGGTGTACGCTCTGAAATTCAATGTACTCTGCGCTAACTCGGATCAGATCGATCTTGATCTTACCATCGATGACGAAAATTGCTGGTACAACAGTGTTGTACTCGACGGCGGCGGATTCGATGAAGAGTACGATGGTTGGGGCGATTCCGATCCGAACAATGGGCCGAATGGCTATGCACACATAATGGAATACAAAGCTCGTGCTCATATCGAAGAGGAAACGGTCTACTTGGGCGACATGTCACACTATGTGACAGTGTGGCTTGATGAGACCAACTACATGTTCTCCGAATTCGAACACTGCATCACTTTTGACAACACGCTGTATGAATGTACCGGGTATGCCCCCGAATGGGTCGCAGCCTGCATGTTGTATAGCGAATTCGACGTGGATGGAGACTCGATTTACATACACTGCTGGAATCCATCCTGGTATCCAGGAATGGATGTTGTAACGTCTCCGAAAGCAATGTACACACTGGAGTTCGAGTTGATCACACCTTCCGGTCAGGGTGCAGAGGATAACGATACCAGCTGGGTGGCCTTCAATCCGAATTCGGAAAACTGCATCTCGCCATATTCTTGCGAGGGACTCTGCGCCTCTACCACACAGGTGCTGGAGGATGGCGCTCTGATCATTCCCGAATACACCGTGGATGTCTATCTGGAATTCGACGATGACTACCGAGAACCGGGCGAATCTGCGTATCTGGATGTCTGGATCAGGAACACGTTCCCGGCTGGATTGATAGGAACCGGGAATATACAATTGCTGATCGAGCACGATTCACGGCTGGCGTTCGAGGGTGAGACCTTTGTGAATTCGGATGTCAATATCTCTGCCAGCCGGGTGAACGGTTACGATATGGTTTCGATCACGCTGCTTCCTGGATCTCAGGGGTATCTTGATCCCTCCGGGGATTCTGTGCTCTACTGCACGCTCGAGTTCGCAATTGATGGCGAGGCCACCTATGACTGCCCGGACGAGGTTGCCGCATGGGTGATCGACTACTTCACTCCACAGCATCAAACCGAGGTTGTGGACACCACAGGCACCATCTCGTGCACGATGGCTCCGGAGAACCTGAAGCTAACGGCTATCGATGACTCCTTCGTGCCTTGGTGCAAGTCCTTCTATGCTAACAACGTGGCGGGCGGCTCCAATGTCTGGCAGCCGGTTTTCTTGTGGACGGATGTCGATATCGACTCTGTAAACTTTGAGATCACGTGGGATGACAGCAAATTCTGCCTTCTCAATGATACTTATAAATTGCCGGGTTTGAACGTCACTAACGTTGGCGACGGCGCGAAATGGTACCACGGCAGCAGCCTGGGAATCTCCGGGGGTGGTAGCACCATGATTCTGAATCTGCATTTCGGTGCGGAGGAAACCGGTGATGTCACGGGAACGACACACATATATGAGCCGTTCCAGTACTTCACTCATATTGTAGACATCTACAATGAAACGCACTATCCGGCGGCCCAGGGCGGAACCGTAACGACCCATCTCGAGGTTTGGCAGGGGTCAACGTGCCCGAACGATCCGCCGCCTCAAAAGGTTGCGGGTCTAATTCTCCCTCAGGAGTTCGCACTTCATCAGAACTACCCGAATCCATTCAATCCGAATACGACAGTAGCGTTCGATATCGGAACATTCAGTTGGGTGAAACTGGAGATATTCAATATATTGGGACAGGTGGTGGCTACGCTGATTGACAGCCCGATGGATGCAGGCAGCTACGAAGTCGAGTGGAATGCCGGACCTGAGATTTCATCCGGTGTTTACTTCTACAGAGTGGAGGCAGGCGACTTCACCGACACCAAGAAGATGATGCTTTTGAAATAGTGTGGTCGTAACGTGCAGGGCTGCAGATGCAGCCCTGCATGTGTCTCCGGATTCTATAGCAGTTTGTAGGTCAGGCCCAGAGAGAGCGTCTCTTTGAACCTGCCGCCGAGGTCGACCTCTTTATCATACAGCAATTGAGTGTAGAGCTGCACCTGGATGTACTTCGACACTGACGCTGTTACAGTGTTTTCGAAGTTGACATCGATTGCTTTCCAGAAATCCGCTTCCGGTAAGCCCTTCAGATCGTCTTTTTTCGAGTTGAAAAGCGCTTTGAAGAGTGAGAGTTTCGAGGTGAATGCTACGTCCTTATCGATGATGATGTTGAAATCGGAGACGGATTCGAGACCACCATCCGTGCGAGTATTTGTCTTAGTCGTGCGAATCGCGAGAGAATCGATATCACGTGAGATATGCTCCCTCACCGCAAGACCAAGCCGGGAGATCAACTCATCTTTTTCGGGTCGATGCCAGAGTTTCTTTGCGATACCGCCTGAGAATGTAAGCAGCATCGGATTGATGAACCTCTTGAATGTCGGCTCCGAAGCGTCCATGAACTGTGACTCGAATCTTCCGGCGAAGTATGGGTCGACTATCCAATTCATTGTCAGCCGCTGCACCGATTCCACGTCTATATTGTCGGTAGACTTGACCGGCTTCGCCCACTTCTTCGTCTCCTGCTCCTGTGTGTGTGTCTGACCGAATGCCAGCTTCACCGTCGTCTTACTGTTGAGTTTTGGGGAAACTTGCTTTTCAAAGACGCCGTTGGCGGCGGAAATCCAGGTGACATTCCCTGCCTCACCACCGGTCCAGTTGTCTGAGTAACTGTTCTGCGTGACGTTGAAGTTGAGATCGAACGTCTTCTTCCAGCCGGTAGAATCTGCCTGGCCAAATGAGCTTGCACCCAGTAGCAGACAGATGATTGAGAGCATCACGACCAATTGTGTCAGCCTGATCACTACTTGTTCCTCCCTGGTTTGTATTTACCGTCTTCGTTTAATTCGCGTCAAATGTCGCGACGTCTTTGCGACACCGACCCTTCCGTCGTATTACTCAAAAGGCAAAAAACTCTTTGTCGACCCAAAGGTTCCGCATATAATGATCAAATAAATCTGTTTACGGACGGTATTCTATATGAAAATGGTAAGTGTAAGTCAACTCTACAAGTCCTTTGGTCAGATTGAAGCTGTCAAAGACCTTAGTTTCAATGTCTCCCAAGGCGAGATTTTTGGCCTTCTGGGACCCAACGGAGCCGGCAAGACAACTACTATTACAATGATAGTTGGTATGCAGGACCCTACCAGCGGAACCATTGAAGTGGCCGGGCGAAATGTCGCGACAGAGCCGACTGAGGTCAAGAAACGTATCGGTTACGTGCCGGAAAATTGTGCGCTGTATGAAAACCTGACCGCTCGAGAGTATCTTGAATTGATAGGGAATCTGCACCATCTACCAAGGGATCGCATATCTTCGCAGATCGAGAAGCTTATGCGATATCTGGACCTTGAGGAAGAGATCGACAGGCGCATGACAGGTTATTCCAAAGGAATGAAGCAGAAGATTCTTCTGACCTCAGCTCTATTGCACAATCCGGATCTGATGATTCTCGACGAGCCATTCTCCGGGCTCGACTCAAACAGCTCAGCAGTATTCAAACAGCTGATAACTCAACTCTCTGAGGCAGGCAAAACCGTGATATTCAGTTCGCACGTTCTTGAGGTAGTGGAGAAGCTCTGCACGAGATTGCTGATCATCCACAAAGGTGAGAAGCTTGCTGAAGGGACTACGGACGAGATCATGGCGCAGGCGGGGGAGGCCTCATTGACTAGGGCATTCTCCTAGCTCACCGGCGTAACCGATATTGAAGACCGCGCCTCAAACATCCTTGATGCACTTGAATAGGAAGTTCACGTGATAGACGAAATGTATAGCGGAGTCGATTTTCGCCAGCTAAAGCACCTCGTGAAGACTGCTCTCAAGCTCGATATCAGATCTGCGTCGGGAATTCAGCCCGAAAGGACTTCCGGCAAGTTTCCACCGATGTTTGCGACATTGCTCTTCTACTTCTTTGTCAGTATAGGTCTTGCCGTAGCCATGTATGCGATACTTTCGATTTTCTCTGCTGCTCTGATCGTGGTGACGATTGCCGTGACATTTGTGGCTATAAACGTTCTGATCGAATTCGGCGGTATAATTCTCTCTCCGGACGATTTCGAGATTATCTCGCCGCTGCCTGTCAATTCCAGGACATTCTTCTATGCCAAAGTTGCCAATCTGCTGATCTATACCTCGATAATAAGTGCATCGCTCGGTCTCACACCAACGGTAGCTCTGGCAGTGAGAACCGGCAGCGGTTGGTATCTTGTGCTGATGCCACTCGTTTTCCTGTTGTCGAGCTGTTTTGTGTCGCTCACCATGGCGGGCATCTACACGTCCCTGCTCAACTATGTGAGCCGCGAGAGGCTCTCATCGGCTCTTGGCTATGCCCAGATGTTGCTCGGCACGATGGTCTACTTCTGTTATATCGTGGTGCCCAAGCTGTTCGCGAAAGATCTGCTGCAGCTCCGCGAAGTCACAGAATGGTGGATATTCCTCATACCCTCTGCGTGGTTCACGTCTTTCTTCGGACTCACAGGAGATATCTCCACATCTCACTGGATTTGGTCAGCGATGCTCGGCCTATCGTCGGTAGCGATGGCATCGATCCTGGGAGCAAGATTTCTGTCTGTACGCTATGCATCTGCTCTCTCTCGTTCTGCTCGTATGAGCGATAGAAGAGAATCCAATAACAGGAAAGTCGTCAAGTCTGGCCGCACCGGCATTTTCGCAATAATCAAAAGTCCCGAGCAGGCGGTGGTTTTCAAGCTGATATGGGTGCAGTTCAAGTACGATAAGAAGTTCAAAATGGGTGTGCTGGCGATTCTCCCCCTGACTCTGCTTTACCTGTTTATGGGCATCACAGATATCTGGGATGATGGGGGAGTATTGAACCCGTTCCAGACAGACGCCGCGCTGCGTGGTGGTTCAATCCTGACTTTCATAGCGCCAGGCTTGCTTCCTGTGATGGTGATTTTCAATGTTCTCTACTCCGCCTCATACAAATCATCCTGGATATTCTTCTCTACTCCCTCGGATCTTCGCGAAGTCATTTTTGCAACGGTACGGTTCATGCAGTATGTCTTTATCATTCCATATCTGATTGTACTATGCGTTGTCCTCTGTTTCATCTATGGTAATGCCCTGCACTCGATTATGATGATTCTCCTCCTATACTTCCTGATTCAGATTGTGATGCTCCTGGTGTTTCCATTCGTCGCCGGTGTGCCGTTCGGGCTGCCGACAAAAACGGGACAACAGAGTGCCGTGTTCGTTGCAATCCTGGCTTTCTTGCCGCTCTATGTAATTCCTATCGCCATATTCTCAAAGCTAACAAAGGCTCTTGATCCCCTGTCGGTCTATGGAGTCTATATTGTCTCAGCTATCATTCTTGAACGAATTGCGCTGATTTTCTGCGGAAGGCGCATCGCTAAGAAGGCTGCCGAAGTCCGTTACGCCGGCTGAAGCTGCCACCTTGCGTATTATGTTATATCACAATGCCTTAGCGAAGGAGCGGTTCTTCTCTGTTCATCTTTAGCACTTGACAAATCTGCCGATTATGGTATCATGATATTGTAAGTAGCTGCCCACTGGAAGTGTTGCGTTTCGGGTCTGCGCTTGGAAGGCAATCTTATATGTGCCATTGGGTTATCAAAACGGTCTCGCATTGAAGCGAATGTCCATTTCTGGAAATCTCACGAAACTCTTCCGGAGGATTATGATGAAGAGTCTGAATATAGTTTTGTGCATAATCTTTCTCCTCGTTGCTGCGGCAATCACTAACGGTGATCCGCGGTGGGCGACTTTCGAGATCAAGATGGAAGTCTCTTCCCCCGTCAATCCTGGGCAGATTGTCTCCGTCCCGGTCAATATCAATCGATGCGACCAGGACTTCGGAGGGTTTGACCTGTTTCTCGAATTCGATCCTGCGATCCTTTCGGTGGATCATGCCGAACCGGGTCAGTTGCTGGAAGATTGCGAATGGGAGTATTTCTCATGGCGATCTGACGCAGGCAGTGGGAAGGTTCGCGTTGTCGGTATTACAAGCACAGTAGCCGAACCGGGAGACCCGATTTGCTACAGTGGCACTGGCTCGCTGGCTGAGATTTTCTTCCTGGTCAACCCATCCGTCAGTTCCGACAGATTTGAGCCGGTTAAATTTCTTTGGGTAGACTGTGGCGATAACGCACTTTCGAATGTCATCGGTGATACTCTGTTCATATCGGACAATGTGTTCGACTGGGACGGCACAGTGGTCACCGGCGAGACGGACAACGGCGGAGCGTCGCTATCCTGTCTGTCAGGTTCTGAGGATCATGTAGTCGCGCAGTGGATCGAATTCACGCACGGTGGAATCGATATCGTGGTGCCACCACCATCGAATGACTGTGATCCCGACGGCGATGGAACCTCGTGGACGATGGAGGACATCATTTTCCTGATCGACTATCTCTTCCATGGCGGTCCCGTACCTAATCCGTTCGAAATCGGCGACTGTGACTGCAATGGCAGGGTGAATATGATCGATATCACGCGCCTCATAAATTATGCCTGGCGTATGGGTGAACACCCATGCCCTGACGCGCTCGCATACTAACGTCGATTATCAGGCATGACAAATTCGAAAGCTGTGCGTTCTTGCACGGCTTTCTCTTTGTTTACTAATATTACTGCTATCTCGATAGCACAGACTTGTAGAAGTTGAACTCGATATCTTTCGGCTTCAAAGAGAAGGGTCCTACAACATTGGTTGTCAGTTCTCCAACTGCGGCAATTCTTGTGATGTCCCACGAACCATCTTCAAAACTCACTCGAACGGGAATCACTGACTTGAATCTGTCTGATACCTGATGCTGTTCGATCACTAAATCGATCAGAAATCTGCCCGATTCCTCGCGGATATGTTCCTTGAATGAAAGTCTCGGCACTTCAATGCCGTAAATCCACTGGTCGAAGAACCAATCCATTGGCTCTCCGATATGCTTTTCGACAATCATCTGGAAATCCTCGGTTGTGGCAGCCTTTCCTCGGAAAGTCTCGACGAAGTCTCTCATCATCGCGAAAAACCTATCATCGGACATGCTTTCCCAGTCTTTCATGAGACATCTCAGCATGTGCATTATATATCCGCCCTTCGAGTAGCTGAGCGCCATGAAGTCGTCGGACTTTGATGACGACAATCTCAATCCGAGCCAGATCGGACCCGCCTCTGTCCCGGCACTCCAGCTTCCCCGGAATGTCTTCCCTTTCTGCAGCGCGTCTCTCCGCCAGACATCGAGAATCTCGAAATACTTCTTGTCATCGGCAAGCTTCTGCTGAACATACAATGCAGCTGAAAACTCCGAGAAGGCTTCCGACATCCATTGATCGTGGTAGCTCTCCCATCGGACAGTATGTCCCCACCACTGATGAGCGACTTCATGGGCACGGAATGAGGCGTCCCAGATCGGATCGTCATCCTGGAATGTTCCCCACGCCAGATGAAGCAGTCCCGGCATGCCCTGGCCTCGACCGTATGGTATCTCGGCGACGAGTATGGGATCATACCGAATCTCCCCGAACAATTCTGTGTACAGTCTAAGCGCGCCCAATACGTCGCCTCCGACACTCTCCTTCATATCGGAACGGAAAAGATCGCCGGTGTGTGTCTGGCCCCGGTGTATCTTGATTTCCGGCGTACCCGATTCCTGCAGAGTCAGTGTGTCGAACAAGCCGTAGTTGAATGACGTGAACAGCTCCGGCTCTTTGGTTACCCAGCGCGTGATCGATTGCTCCTCAGCGACTGAATCGACAACCTTCTCACCGACGGAGAGCAATGCGAGTTGCTTTGGGCAACTGAAAGTGACATCAAAGTGCGATGGGAGAAGATATTCAATTATCGGATACCAGTTGACCTGGTCATCGATGTAGAAATCACCCGTGGGGCTTTTGGATATGATTTCTTCTGATGTATAGTAGAAAGTCAGTGACGATGTATCGCCTTTCGATAGTGGCTCGGAAAGGAATAGGGAGAAGCCGGATTCATCATCGAGCTTGGAGACAAACAATGTGTCACCACGTGAATCTAACACGGAGTCGATGTCGGTCTTTCCGAATATGAGCGCGTAGAGCGAAAGAAGCGAATCACGGTCCGAAACGAAATCGAGTCTTGCTTTGCAGGTCAGATGAGCTCGTTCATTGATCGCGGCATCAATAGTGTATCTGATCGGAGCGATGGTTCTGGATACCGCACGGTGCTTCCAAGGCTGGCCCGTTTCGTAGTGCTCGATCGGGTAGCATGAGAAGACCAATTCAGGATAGTCACCCTGCTTGTGTCTGCTGCGCTTGTAGAATCGCACCGGTTCGGTGTCGAGGTCCGAATAGA
>JAHJOQ010000058.1 GCA_018820315.1 Candidatus Zixiibacteriota bacterium
GACATTGTCAACAATGGTGACCTCGTGCCACGTCGTGTGAAGCGGGAGCGTCGATTTATGAAGATGGTGATAACTTTTGATTTGAAAGACATCGGCCTTGCGGCGAGGAACCTTGCCGCACTTGTTTCCACCCATGTCTTCGCTGGGGGAAAGGCTAGAACGGTGCTCAGGCTGAGGCTCTCAGGCAAGACAGAAGGCTCAATTCGCCGTAGTTTGCATTTCCAGGATAAGGCCAAGTACCGTCGGTTCCTGGATGACAAGTTCATAAGCCTCACTTGCGACAATCCAAGAGATGTTCTGAGTGAATGGGATAAGGCACGAGATAGGCTATCTGGTGATAATAGGGATTTTGCCGCAGAACCGGAGACGATGATCACCAATGACCATGGGATGAAAACAGATACAGGCAGTCATCAGCAGTTTCCTCTGAGAAAGCAGGTCAGTCAGCATAGAAGTGAGTTGCCTGAGGTCAAGGAAGGAAAGGAGATTCATGCTGCAATTACGCTAATCTACTCTCTCAGGTCGCCAAAGTCTTTCTCCGATATCAAACTCCGACCTCTCGAAGATAATGAATACGTCCGTGTGTACATGCCGGGACAAACAGAAGGACGAAAGGTTTCATGCGCCGAATTTGGTATGGCACACAAAGAAACTGGAAAGCCCATTAACCTGTGGTTGCTTTTTGTGAACTGCCTTGAGAACGGTGGCAAGCTACCTCAATCGCCAAAGGGTTCTAAGAGGGGAAGGAATCGGTTAAAATCGGTCAAGCATCGTATGAAAGAGAAGTTGTGCGCAGCCTTCGAAACAGACGAGGACCCGTTCTGCCTGCTTACAGATGGAACTGGATATCGACTAAAATGTCGGATAGAAGAAGAGCAGCACTCCGACCGTCTGAGATTGGAATCCGAGATGAAAGCTGACATAGAGACCATAGATGGAAAGCAAAAACTGCCATACGGATTACCAAAGAACACACGGCATCGTGACAATGACGAATAAATACCATTGCAACCATCGCCGGTGACACGTCACCACACTCCGGTGACATGTCACCAGTTGTCACCACAAAATAGCTCATTGTACCACAACCAGTTAACATCATCCCTCAATAATCATGCATACTTTGGGTGCAATCACACACAAGTGATAGAAATAGACGCTTGCCCCAGCAGGTAGCGTGAACATACGGACCTTCGGGTTCTCAGACCTTCGAACCCTTGCTGGGGCAGGTTCGGAGGTCTTTCGTTATTGAGAGGATTGAATGTACCAAAGAGAATCAGTACTTGGTGAATGGGAGATACAACTGGGGCACCCTTATGCTTTAAATCTGGAGGACCAAGATGATGCTCATTGAGATGGATGTGCAGTCGCTGGCAATAATGAGCCGGTGTCCACAGTTCCTGAAGTGCTCCGTGCCGGTCTGTCCGCTGGACTTTCTTCAAGAACTACGCACCAAGCCCCTCACAGGGAGCCGAAATGCGCGTTAGGCAAGACCAGGCGGTTCCGTATAGGCGGAGGAACCGATCTGAAGCGTCAGGGGCTAACGAAACGAGAATGGGCCGCTCAACAGAGATGGGAGAGCTTGGATTAAGTTGAGAAGAACCGCAGAACAGTCAATCTGAGGCACTTTTGAGGGTTTGTACGGGTGTTCTGAAGCTAGCTGATCTTGGGTGTATGCGGGAATGGCCGTCTGCAAACTCCCCGTATAACGGAGCAGAAATGAAATCGAAATCGAATCGAAACCGAACAGCGAGAATCCACAGGGATAAGGCTATCGATGAACACGACACCGACTCTCCGATTGCCGAAGAAATGCCAGCCCGAATCCCTGCCGGGACATACGAGGCCGGATGCTGCAAGGTCGAAATAGCCAAGTCCTTCAAGGGGCGTCGCAGTCTCTTCATCCGTTTCAGAATCCATGGAGGGGACTATAGCGGTACAGAGTTGCCACTGATTTGCCCATACCCGAACGGCAAGATCAGATTTCGCCACAAGCTCTATCAACAGTGGTGTATCGCAATGGGTAGACCGCCGACCAAGGGTGAACGAATAAGCGGTAAGGCTTTTCTCGGCAAGCTATACCGGATACGAGTTCGAGACACCGTCAAGAACTCCTTTGGAACTCCGCTGCCTGAGTATCTCAGATACTCGGTGGTGGATTCGATAGAGAAGACACTTGTGGGGGGGAAGTGCCATGCATAGTCAGCCAATCCCAAGCAGGTGCCGAGAGCTAGATTTCACGAAGGACATACACGCTGTCCCCTTCTTAACCTTTAACCAATTACCAGATACCAGATACCATTTACCAACTACCAACTTCCCCCTTCTGTAAGAGGTTGTCCCAGAAAAGACTGGCCGACGACGGGACACAAAAGTTATGACTCAAAACGGTTTGACTGTAGCTTACTCTTGCTACAGGTTGACTGAGTACAATCAGACATTCAATCAACTCCCGGGGAGGGAACGTCTTTCTGTCCCCGGGTCAAACCCTGAATTGCCGGAGATCGGCACTGTCAATCTGGACAAGCAGGCAATAAAGACAGCTGTCGTTCTATGCGCGCACAGCCGAATCGGGGTCAAACAGTCAGAGTCTTCAGAGTTCAAGGAAAAGAGACTGCTAATGCAAGCGGAACCGAAAAATGAAAACACGTAAGAGCACCTGCAGCATAATCGAACTCGAGTTCCCCGAAGTTAGTCAACAGCAACTCGAATCATTGACGGACTTCTTGGCAGAACTGCTTGTCGAGGAACGTCTCAGTGTACTCGATCAGAGTTCGGAACTACTTCTGAAGGGAGCGACGAAATGCAGTTAGCGTGGCGGTTTACTAAAGATGCATATAGGGTTCATTGCTGCAACCGATCGCATGCCAGACAGATTACTACTTGGACAGGCTGCAAGCGACATGCAGTCTACCATTATCCTGATGGCCGCATCGAAGAAGACGTCATCGTCCCCAAGAGCCGTCTGAAGAAAGCCTGCGAACTGGCAGGGCTGGTCAATAACCAGAAAATCTCAGCAGATTCTGACAGCGCCAGGAATAATGCAAAATCACCCTTATTGAAAGACAACAACTTACAGGAGGCGGAAAATGGAATTAGCGCTTCCGAGCGATGATCGTGAAGTGATTGGTATGACATCATGGATTGATGTGAGATATGCCCTCAGGAGCGAGATTCCTGGAATAAAGCGGTTTGCCGCAATCATAGCCATCCGGGGATGGATCGAAAGGAAGTTGATGTACACGGACGCATTGTCCGATGCGGAGTGATATTAAAGTAGAACAAGGAGAAGTAATTATGAAGAAGGATCCTGCGGAATTGATCCGGCTTGAACCACGGGCTGAGTGGTTGGCCTGGCGCTATGAGCTTGACAAAGAGCGAGTTCTTGACGCACTGAGGCGGCTTGAGGTCAGAATCGAGAGCGTGATTGAGGTTGACCTTTTCGCCTACCTTCAGTTTGATCCATCTTTGGAGGAGGCTTTCTTCTATCTCCGACCACAAGTGGCTTTGAAGCTGTTCGAGACAGCTGATCTGGATGACATCCGAAGGAGATATATTCAAAAGTTGTGGATAGAATAGAATGAGCGTATCCTCTTAATAGTAAACAAGAGAACTCGGGTTTATCCGAGCAGGAGGACACGCTCATGAGGAATAGTAATGTAAGTAATTTGGAAAGTCGAGTGGAAA